>CAVHKR010000113.1:0-5073 GCA_963636615.1 Acutalibacteraceae bacterium
AGACCCCAACATTAAAAGTGTTGTGCTCTACCAACTGAGCTAACGAATCATCCCGATTGGGGGTGCAAATATATGGATTATTTTTCTTTTGCCAAAAAATTTTTAGCAGACTGTAAATTAACAAAAATGAGAAATATTTGCAAATGCGAAATATTTGCAATAACTTTGCCGATAAATAAACTAGGATATGGAGAATATTAACAATATCAAGTATGCCGGGCTGAAGATGACACCTCAGCGCAGAATAATCTATAAGGCAATGGTTGCGTTACGCCATGCCTCAATAGAGGATATTGAGACATACTTGCAAGATAAGGAGATTGAGATTGCAACCTCAACGGTGTATCGTATTTTAGACTCGTTTTGCAGGGCAAACCTAATATCTTTAATCTTTCATCCTGAGACTGGGAAAGGCTATTATGATATAACCGTAAAGGAACACCACCATCTCTTTACGTCAGACAGAGTTGACGATTTTGAGGCGCCGGAATTGTCGGAACTTGTCCGAGAATATCTTAAAAGCAAGAATTTTAATATGGATGAGATTGCCAAAATCCAAGTACAAATAACAGCTTCCTCCGTAAGCCGAATGAGCAGAGCCAAACTTGTTTGAGCTGTGACATGGCGAGGAAAAGCTGCACGTAAGTGAACTATTTATAATAAATCATTGTTTAACCCCTAAAAACACAGAATCATGAGAAGCATTACAACATTCGATTTGCAGTATGCACATCGCTTTCTGGACTTCAAAGGAGAAGCACAGTATCTTCATGGCCATACAGGCGTATTGACTATTGAGGTAGAGGACACCTTGAACACAGGAGTAAACATGGTTTTTCCTTGCAATGAAATAAGGAAAACAGCATGGGAGGTTCTTAAGAATTTTGACCACGCCTTAATCCTACGCCAGGATGACCCGCTACTCCCTGCAGTGTTAGATGTCTATGAACACCAGGGAATCCGTAACGGACACCTGCAGAACAAGATGAAAGGTCCTGCATTCCAAACAGAACTTGCCACAGCCTACCCGGAATGTAGGTTAGTGGTTACCAAGGAGACTATGACAGTAGAGGGTATGATACGTATTGTACATAGCCTGCTCAAGGATAAGCTGAATATTGTCAAGCTGACCTTCAAGAGCGGAGACAATACTGCATCGGCCAAGTTTGAGACGGTTCATAACAGAATAGACCGCTGTCCTCTATGTGGCATTGCTCTGAACGAAAAAGGAGTTTGTCCTAAATGCGGCTATAAGAAATAGCTTTTAGTATTGAGATTGAAAATCCCGGGTGTTTGCAATCATGCGCCCGGGATTTTAGTTTTCAGACACCTTTCCTAAAACATAATGTTAGAGAAGTAGCTATAAGTAATTTTCCCGATGTCGGTAAATTTTAATATATTCGCCACCGAAGTCCCGTCTGCGCTGTATCGGTTGGCAGATGGCTTACAGCAATAGTTGTAACAAACTTATTTATAATCAATAACTTTTTTATGAGAAAGAATACAAGAATATCTGTGAAAAGACCTGCAAGGATAGGTACAAAGTTATTGTGTGGAGCAGCGGCAATAACCTTTACGGTTGCATCAGCTTTCACACCGGCAAATGCTCAGGAGAATCCATTATGGATGAGACATTCTGCTATATCACCGGACGGTACTACCATAGCCTTTGCATATAAAGGCGATATTTTTACGGTCCCCGTTACAGGAGGGAAAGCAGTTCAAATAACAACAAGTCCAGATTATGACAGCAATCCTGTGTGGAGCACAAACGGCAAAAAGATTGTTTTCAGTTCAGACAGATATGGCACAGATGATATATTTATTGTTGATGCACAGGGAGGGATTCCAGAAAGGCTTACAACATACGCAGCCGGATCAGAGACCCCAATAGCATTTCTTAACGATTCAACAGTGCTCTTTTCTGCAAATATTCTTCCCGATATAGACAGCAGACAGTTCCCAAGCGGTAGCTTTAGTCAGGTGTACACCGTTAAGACAAGACCTAATGCGAGACCTGTTCTATTCTCCTCATTGCCAATGGAAAATATCTGTATCAGCAAAGATAGAAAGAGACTTTTGTACACAGACAAAAAGGGGTATGAAGACTCGTACAGAAAGCACCACACATCATCTATAGCAAGGGATATATGGCAGGCAACAGCCAATGAGGATTTCGGTACACTCTCTGCAAAGATGAGCAATTCAGCAAAAGAGTTCACCTATTCACAACTCACAACATTTAAAGGTGAAGACAGAAATGCAGTTTATGCTCCCGATGGAAAGAGCATCTACTATCTTAGCGAGGCGGACGGGACTTTCAATGTGTGGAAAGCAGATCTCAACGGCAACACACTTGCCAACAAACAACAGATAACCAAATACAAAGACAACCCTGTAAGGTTCCTTACCATTGCAGACAACGGTACTCTGTGTTTTGGATATGATGGAGAAATCTATACAATGGCTCAAGGGGCACAGCCAAAAAAAGTCTCTGTAAACATAATCTCAGACGATTTGGGCAGCAAGAACCAGAGAGTGCAGATGAGCACGGCAGCCACCTCTATAGGAGCCGTGAGCAAGGATGGCAAACAGATAGCATTTATCTATAGAGGAGATGTTTATGTTACATCAGTAGACTATGCAACAACAAAACAGATAACCAATACCCCGGAGCAGGAGCGTAATGTAGAATTTGCACCTGACGGACGTTCTGTTATCTACAGCTCAGAGAGAGACGGCCTATGGCAGATTTACAGAACAACTATCGTTAATGACAACGAGAAATTGTTCCCGTACGCAACAGAGCTTAAAGAGGAGAGGATAACAAAATCGGGAAATGTATCATTCAATCCCAAATACAGTCCAGATGGGAAAGAGATAGCTTTTCTCGAGAACCGTACAACCATAAAGGTTATCAATCTGAAAACAGGAAAGGACAAGGTTGTAATGGATGGCAAATATGAGTACTCATACAGAGATGGAGACCAGTCATTTGCTTGGAGTCCAGACGGCAAATGGATTCTCTCAAACTTTATTGGCAATGGCGGATGGAACAACAAGGATGTTGTTCTATTGGATGCATCCGGCAATGGCAAGATGGTTAATCTTACCAACAGCGGTTATACAGATGTCAATGCCAAGTGGGTACTTGACGGCAAGGCAATGATGTGGTATTCAGACAGAGCCGGTTACAGAAGCCATGGCAGCTGGGGTGCGGAGGTTGATATCTATCTTATGTTCTTTGACCTTGATGCTTATGAACGTTTCAATATGTCAAAGGAGGATATTTCACTTTTAGAGGAGAAGGAGAAAGTAGATAAGGAGAAGGCAGACAAGGAGAAGAAGGAGAAGGCAGAGAAAGAGGACAAAGGAAAGAAAGGCAAAAAAGATTCAAAGCCGTCTAAAGAGGATTCGGACAAAAAAGATGAAGAGGTCAAGCCTGTTGAGTTGGATTTGGAGAATGCGGAATACAGGATAGTAAGACTTACAAATAACTCATCTCATCTTTCAGATGCCGTTATGAGTCCCAAAGGGGATAAACTGTACTATCTTGCAAGTTTCGAGGGACCTGCAGACCTGTGGGTTAAAGACTTGAGAGAGGGAAGTACAAAGATTTTGGTCAAGGGCGCCGGATATAGTTCTATGTTTATGAGCAAGGATGGCAAGACCATCTATATGGGAGGTAGGACAGGTTTCAAGAAGATAGATACCTCAAACGGCTCTGCAAAGAATATCCCATGCGAGTTCACATACGAGTATAAACCCCAGGGGGAGAGAGCCTATATGTATGACCATGTATGGAGACAGGTTAAAGAGAAATTCTATAAGAAGGACCTTCACGGTGTAGACTGGGAGAGTTACAGGACAGTCTATAACAAGTTCCTGCCATACATCAATAATGACAGAGACTTCTCATTTATGCTTAGCGAACTCCTTGGAGAGCTTAACGCATCTCATACAGGTGCACGTTACCGTGGTTCAAAGAGATACATGCCAACAGCGTCATTAGGACTCTTCTATGATGAGGATTACAAGGGTGACGGTCTTAAAATTAAGGAGATTATAAGAAGAAGCCCGTTAGACCTGGTTAAAACCAAGATTAAGAATGGAGATATCATAGAAAAGATAGATGGGGTGGAGATAAAGGCCGGAGAGGACTACTTCCCGATGCTTGAAGGTAAGGCAGGAAAGAAACTCCTTTTGAGCATCTATTCACCGGCAACAAAGACACGTTTTACACAACAGGTTAAAGCTATCAGCACCGGTACTTTAAGTTCTCTGCTATATGACAGGTGGGTAAACACCAACAAGAAAGAGGTTGAACTTGCTACCAACGGAAAGATAGGCTATATTCATATAGAGGGGATGAACTCGGCAAGTTTCAGAGTTCTTTACAGAGAATTATTGGGTCGATACAGAGATTGCGAGTCTGTTATCATAGATACCAGACACAACGGAGGCGGATGGCTTCACGATGATGTAATCACACTGTTAAGTGCAAAACAGTACACCAAGTATGTCCCAAGAGATCAGTTTGTAGGCAAGGACCCTTATAACAAATGGACAAAACCGTCCTGCATGCTTGTATGTGAAGACAACTATAGTAACGCCCATGGAACTCCATGGCTATACAAAGAAATGCAGGTTGGCAAACTTGTAGGCGCCCCTGTTCCGGGTACAATGACAGCTGTATGGTGGGAGACTCTTATGACCGGTACGGTAGTATTCGGTATTCCAGAGGTAGGATGTGTTGACAACAACGGAGATTACTTGGAGAACAAAGAGTTGGAACCAGATGTTTATGTACTGAATCCTGCCGCTGACGTTATGAAGGGCAAGGATGCGCAGTTACAGGCAGCTATAGAGCTTATGCTAAAAGGGGGAAAATAAGCCAGAGAGGATTCTTTAGCATGTTTAACAGGTGGTGAGCAGATTATTTTTGTTCATCACCTGTTTTATTAAAAAAATATATATATTTGCCGCCGGATTTGGTGTCCGCAATTCAGAATCTTGAATTGGGATGAAAAGGGAATCATGTGAAAATCATGAGCAGACACCGCTGCTGTAAGT
>CAVHKR010000114.1:0-5066 GCA_963636615.1 Acutalibacteraceae bacterium
GTCCGATGTACCGGCCATGTAAGATGTAGTAACATCCCACGGAGCCATTAGAAGAACAATCTGAGACTCCTCTACAGAATAGGGCAGCCCAAAGAAATTCCCGTTTGGCACACCTATATCATTTGGATTAAACTCTGCCATGACAACTATCTATACATTAAAAGTACGGTTATACAATCCCCTCCCTTATCAGCTCATGAATATGCACCAAGCCAAGATAATCATCTCCATCCATTACAACCACAGAGGTTATCTTGTTTGTCTCCATAAGCCTAAAGGCATTTACAGCCAACTCATTCACCTGGATTGTCTTAGGGTTCTTAGACATTATATCTGCCGCCTTTAATGTATTGAGCGGTTTCCCCTTCTCTATCATCCGCCTCACATCCCCATCTGTAATGATACCCCTAAGATGCCCAGCATCATCCAATACAACCGTAGCCCCAAGCCTGTTCTGCGAAATATTTATAATGGTATTCTGAATACTCTCATCAGGGCATACAACCGGCCTGACACTCCTGTCAAAAACATCCTCAACCCGCAGATACAGACGTTTCCCCAACGAACCTCCCGGATGATACCTTGCAAAATCCTCCTGAGAAAACCCACGCATCTTTAACAGACATACCGCAACCGCATCTCCCATAACCAGCTGTGTTGTTGTGCTCGATGTTGGGGCAAGGTTATTTGGGCAGGCCTCCCCCGTAACCGTGGTGGGCAGTATGAAATCCGAGTGCTGTGCAAGGTATGAACTTACATTGGAAACCATTGCTATCAGCTTATTGCCCATTCTTGCAATAAGAGGGACAAGCACCTTTATCTCCGGGGTATTTCCGCTTTTGGATATACACATGACAATATCGTCCTGCTGAATAATGCCCAAATCTCCATGAATGGCATCTGCGGCATGCATAAAGATAGCCGGTGTCCCTGTGGAGTTCAGTGTGGCCACTATCTTGTTCCCTATAATGGCACTTTTGCCTATACCTGTTATTATAAGACGACCTTTTGAATTAAAGATCAGGTTAAGAATATCTATAAAATTATCATCTATAAAAGGGCTCAGGTTCATAACGGCATCCGCCTCCTTCTTAATTACCCCCTGCGCCAAAGATTTTAATTCCTCTTTTAAAATAGTCATAAAATTTTTACAGTTTACTGTTCTCTATTGTGCTCTTTTGCAGAGCTAAATTAAATATTTTATCTAAAACAGCCATAAAAATTTTGACATGATTAAACTATTAGGTAACTTAGAGCCAGAAAGCGTTGGTAAGACAGGCTGTTTTACCGCCATCCTATATAAATAATTGTTATGGAGGTATCATCTGAAATTTTACATTCTAAACTCAAGGATTTTTTTGGATTCAGCTCTTTCAAGGGGGATCAGGAGGCAATAATAAAACATTTAATGGCAGGGAATGATGCCTTTGTACTTATGCCTACAGGGGGAGGGAAATCTCTTTGCTACCAATTGCCGGCTCTGCTCATGCCCGGTACGGCAATAGTCATTTCACCGCTGATTGCCCTTATGAAGAATCAGGTAGATGCCATAAGAGGATTCATTAACCAGAATAACGGCATTGCACATTTCCTTAACTCATCCCTTAACAAATCGCAGACCCAAGAGGTAAAGGAGGATCTTCTCAACGGAACAACAAAGCTACTGTATGTAGCTCCCGAATCCCTCACAAAAGAGGAGAATATACAGCTATTAAAGCAGTGCCAAATCTCTTTCTACGCAGTAGACGAGGCTCATTGCATATCTGAATGGGGTCACGATTTCAGACCGGAGTACAGAAAGATTCTTCCATTGGTAAACGAAATAGGCAAAGCCCCTATAATTGCCCTTACGGCAACAGCCACCCCAAAAGTACAGTCTGACATTCAGAAAAACTTGGGGATGTCTGACGCTTATGTATTTAAATCCTCTTTTAACCGAAAGAACCTTTATTACGAGGTAAGGCCTAAAGTAAATGCAGAAAAAGAGATAATAAAATTCATAAAAAACAACGGCGGCAAAAGCGGTATCATATATTGTCTCAGCAGAAAAAAGGTAGAGGAGCTTGCAGAGTTGCTGAATGTTAACGGCATTAAGGCACTGCCGTATCATGCCGGCCTGGATGCTGCCACCCGTTCTGCCAATCAGGACAAATTTCTAATGGAAGAGGTTGATGTGATTGTTGCCACCATTGCATTTGGTATGGGTATAGACAAGCCGGATGTACGCTTTGTACTGCACTATAACATGCCAAAAAGCCTTGAGGGATATTATCAGGAGACAGGAAGGGCAGGAAGAGACGGAGGAGAGGGTCGCTGCATTGCATTCTACAGCTATAAGGATATACAGAAACTCGAAAAATTTATGCTGAGCAAGCCTATAGCCGAACAGGAGATAGGCAAACAGCTGCTTAGCGACACAATGGCTTACGCAGAATCGAGCCGCTGCCGCAGAAAATACCTGCTCAACTATTTTGGAGAGAGCTTTACAGATGACAACTGCGGCAATTGCGACAACTGCCTGTACCCTCAGAAACAGTTCGAAGGCAAAGAGTTCCTGCTTACGGTCATAGAGCTGGTAAAGAGCATGAAGGAGAATTTTAAGGCAGATCATCTTGCCAACATACTTGGAGGTGTTTCAAACTCTATAATAAAATCTTACAACCACAACAAATCTGAGTTTTTTGGAATAAATCCAAATAAGGACCAGAGGTTCTGGCTTGCCATAATAAGGCAGGGGATAGTGTTTGGATTCCTCAAAAAGGAGATAGAGAAATATGGGCTTATCTATGTAACTCCGCAGGGTGAGGAGTTCTACAAAAATCCGGTATCGGTTCTGCTTACAGAGGACAGGGAGTTTGTAGATACGGATGATGATGACTCTATTGTTACAAGCACTGCCAAGACACACTCAGGCAGTGGTGGTGGTGGAGACCAGAATCTGCTTGCCATGCTGAAAGATGTAAGAAGTTCTCTCTCCAAGAAACTCAAGCTGCCGTCATTTGTAATCTTTGGAGATCCTTCGTTGGAGGATATGTCTATAATGTACCCTATTACCATAGAGGAGCTTAAAAACTGCCAGGGGGTTGGCGAAGGGAAAGCAAAGAAATTTGGGAAGGAGTTTGTTCAGCTCATTGCAAAATATGTAGAGGAGAACAACATAGACAGACCGTTAGACTTTGTGGTTAAGACCGTTGCCAACAAATCTCTCAACAAGGTGCATATAATACAGAGTATAGACAGAAAACTCCCGTTTGAGGATATTGCAAAGGCAAGAGACCTTGAAATGGATCAGTTGTTAGATGAGTTGGAGGCTATTGTGCATGCCGGAACAAGAATAAACATAGACTATTACATAAAGCAGGTGGTAGATGAGGATAAGATAGTTGACATCTACGACTACTTTAAGGAGGAGGCAACATCCGACTCTGTTACAGATGCCCTCAAAGCTCTTGGCAGGGATTATTCAGAGGAGGAGGTAAGGCTTATAAGGATAAAGTTCCTGTCTGAATTGGGTAACTGATGCCGGCAAATGTGAACTATTGTTTGGCAGAGAGGTTGTGCCAGGTTATAGAGGTATCTCTACCCCAATATGTCAGCTGCCGCTTGGCGTAACGGCGGCTGTTCCTTTTTATAAGATCTACGGCTGTTTCTAAATCGCACAGGCCGTCTATATAGTTGAACAGCTCTTTATACCCAACGGTATTGAGCGCCGGCATCTCTCTAAAGGCAGACAGAGCGGCAACCTCATTTACCAACCCGTTCTCTATCATAAGATCTACCCTGCGGTTTATTCTGCCGTACAGTTCGTCACGCTCTCTTGTTAGTCCTATCTTGGTAATCTTAAACGGACGTACCTTCTTTGGGGAGCTCTTCCAATCGGAGAATTTTCTTCCTGTCTGCAGCGTAACCTCAACAGCCCTTATAACCCTCTGCTTGTTGGAGAGATCTATAGTGGAATAGGATTGCGGATCTATAACCGCAAGCTGCTCTACAAGAGATGCAAGCCCCTGATTATTGGCGCGTGCGGTAAGTTCTGCCCGCAGAACCCGGTCTGCCGGTGGAAAATCATCGAGACCATTACAAAAGGCATCTATATATAAACCGGAACCTCCGGCCATGACCAATCTGTTATGGCTTTTGAACAGCTCCTCTACAAGTGTCATTGCCTCAAGCTCATAACGGCCGGCTGTGTAATATTCAGAAACGGAATTTGAAAATATGAAGTAATGCCTTACCCGTGCCAACTGCTCGTCACTTGGCGGAGCAGTGCCTATCCTCATCTCCTTAAAGAGTTGTCTGGAATCACATGAGATAACAGGAGAGCCTAACGCCAATGCCATATCTATAGCGTAGTCCGTTTTCCCCACTCCGGTAGGGCCAAGAATTATAATCAGCTCTTTGTCAGAGTTCATCTTCCTCCTCAAAATCCTCCTCTTCAATCAGATCAGGCTCATCACCATTATCATCTACAGGCTCTGTAAACTGATCCAAATCGTCATATTTTTTTGCAAACTGATCCGGATTGCGCCCCTTCTCCGCTACAAGTCTCGGATATGAGGCTCTTCTCTCCTCCTCCAATGTCTCTACAAATTCCAGCTCTATAACGTTATCATGGTGAAGGTCATATACATAAACAAGTTTTACCTCCCCTTTTTTGTAGGTATCCTCTACAGTAACGGCATCCATTGCTCCATCCCCCATATCGAACAGTCCATAGATACTTACAACCTTGCCCTTATCGTTAACCCCTTTAAATGCAACCATCTGGTCCGGAACAAAGCCAAGGTCGTTGAGCAGGAATTTATTCAGGTCAAATAGAGAGATACTCTCCCTAATCTCATACTCTCGCATAAAAATCTTGCTGCCCGGGATACTTGCCTTATATTTGTAAATCATAGCCTATATATGTAAAAGAAAGGATATACTGTCTTTGTTATCTGCAAACTCATTAACCTTGGGCCTTTGAGCCAATCCAAAGGTAAGGTATTTTTTTTGAATATTCTCTTTAAACCTCTCCTCAAATTGGGCTACATAGCTGTCATCACTATAGTACCATACCCCTATCT
>CAVHKR010000115.1:0-5055 GCA_963636615.1 Acutalibacteraceae bacterium
CCTTCCAATTAACCAACCTGTTTTCCATATATTCTACAATTATTTTTTAATCTGTTCCCTTTAAATGTCTTGTTAGGTTTTATCATAGATCTTAAAATATGATACCTGTAATAATAAAATTCTATCTTTCCCTCCCTTACCTCTTTTATCTCCTTTAAAGAGTATGGATATTTAAGCACATAATCGTAAAGCACCCGGTTTATCCATTGCAAGAATGAAAGTTTCTCATCTGCCTTAGATCTTATCTCAATGCATCTTCTACCGTTTAAACGCAACTTAAGGTGTACCAATAATTTATATTCGCAACCTATTAGAAGGTCATCTACATCTATTTCAGAGCCCCCTATAATCAATGATTTATCCTTTTTTGGAGGCAACTGTTCCAACCCTTTTTTTAACTCTATAAATGCGTGTGGCAACAAAAACGGCAACATACACAAGAACGGATAGATATGTCTGTCCACTTTGCCAAGCAGTACAAGTACAGCAACAACAATATTAATTGCAACAAAACCAAGTACCAGCAGTGCTACTCTGCGCTTGTACAAACGCCCATGACTTGCGGCTTGCAATGCCGTACCTGCAATAAAAGCGCATATATTCATTATATAAAACTTATACATTCCAAACCCACGCAAGCACAAACCCCTTTACATCTCTCTGTAAGTGGGCTGCCTAAATTATTTATACTAAATCTACCCTCTGTTCCAATCCATCTCACAACCATAGGGACACACGGTTTAGGGGCAGATGGGACAATACGACAAAGACCAAATCCCCCGGCAGAGAACGGATTACCCAATTCACTGTCTACTATCACCTTAGCATTGTCGGAATAAAGGATACTATTATACATTGAGAAAATTACGGCAGGTGCAGTTCCCATTTTGCAGATAGCTTTCGCTTTCTCTGTTATAACCCTCTCATCTATCATATCAGCAATTCCCCAATTTAAATACAGTTCTACCCTCTCTGTATTCGGCAATCCTATATCTCAATCTCTCAAGATTACAACATTGCTTCATATTTACAATCTTTGCCGTAACGCCCAACCGGATATGATCAAATTGCAATATCAAACTGCTTGGCTGCGGATTGTCATGCAGAGACTCAAAGCCGGCTGCAAGCTCATTAATATCAAAATAAAGATCATACAACAGAGATTTGTCTCCCAATTCACATTCAAATGACAACGCCCTTACTACTCCGTAATTGTCATGAGACATCTTACCTCCCATACATTTACAAAACTCACCATTGGCAAATTCTACAGAGAAAATAATACTATCCAACAGATTGGCAGACTGTGTATTCTCAAATACCACCTCGTAACAATATCTGTTAAACACTCTTTCAATCGTAATATAATCCACCCCGTTTTCTACAAGATTTGCAGCCCACCGCGGTTTTGTTTCACCCGTGAGGAGATCGGCTTCATCATCCCCTTTACATTCATTGCCATTTATAAAAGCCTCTGCAAATTCTGTATAATCTTTAAATCCCGAATCAGGAGCAAAGACAGATACGGGCAGGTCTGTTTGATTGGCTTTATACAGCTCTATCAGCTTTACTCTCTCATTACCGTTCAAATAAAATGCAATCTTGCCACCCGGAAAAAGAGCTATATCAAAATAGGAATAGCATCCTTGTGAGCCGTTTGCAGCTATATAACCCTCTTCAACCAACCTGACAATCTGTTTTACATTCAATTCACATTCCGCATAAAACGCTCTCTTTTCCGTAAAGGAGAACCAAGCCACCTCTACAACAGATGGCAACACCCTACTCTCTTCCGACTCCTTTACAGCAGAGCAGCCAACCCCATTATTCAGAAACAGTATTCCCTTTAAGAACAGCTCATTACCCTCGCTTTGGCGTATTATTACACCACCTATACTTACCGGATACATTTCAGGAGCAGTTATCCTTGGTATCAGCCCATTGTTACAACATCTATCCATATCACATATCATCTATTATTTTTCTTTTCCCATCTGAAGAAGCCCTCATTCCTACTCTTCCCGATGCCGAAAGATGCAGAAAACCATACCTTAGCTGGCGAAGTATTTCAGATTGGCCGCGTGCATCCTTTTTCTCCTCAACCACAACGGTTCTTCCTAAATTGTGGTCATATTCAAAATAATACAAGGGATTCTTATCTATGCTGAACAGAATCTCCTTAAATCCCCTTACAACGGAGGGCAATAGGGAGATGTTTGGTATAACGGTAATCATGCTTCCCCTTCTGTATGTATTGAGCAATTTCACCATATAGGCCATAACAAGCAGAGAAAATTCGCTCCTTACTACCCTGTATGATTCATTAGCAGATTTTTTCCAACCTCCGAGTATCAACTCCTTCTCCTCTTTACCGCAATGCGAATAATTCTCTTTACGATAATTCCTGTAGCCTCCCCCAATATCTGAATGACTGCCTGGAATTATTATCTCCTTTGAGCCTGCCCTTGCACTCCTGGTTCTGGTGAGGGCAAACAGTTCACGTATCTCATCCGCTGCAACAAAATGAACTGTCTGTAACGGATTGGCAACTTTTAACGGCAGCTTTTCTACATTTCTTAAAAACGCTTCGGGAGACAATCCGTATGCAGATACTGTATCGAACAACCCCATAAATTCAATCTGCACCCTTTTTACCGCATAGCTTTCCCCTTTAAAAGCATTGTTACCATCTTGTAACCTGTTACAGAACACCCTGGCGGCTGCTGCACCTCTGCTGAATCCAAAAAGATCTACCTTGAGATTCTCTATAGTTATTTTTGTTCTTAGAGAATACCGCCCCTGCAACTCTCTCAACATTCCAAGTATCATTCTGTACCCTCTCTTTGCAGACGCCAATATCCCCCAACGCCCCATGCCTGTTGCAGCACCGAGCAGAGAATCAAAGCCCCCCTCATTGTAAACAGCATATCTCGGTGAGGTGGCAATCCCCTCTATGTAAAAAGCTCTTACCATATAGCCATCTATATCTCCTGTCCTGTATAGTTCAGCCATCCTTGCAACATTGCTCTGCTGAGATCTGTAACTGTTATTCTGCAAACGCAGCAGATCATACAAACTGCCCCCAAAGTTTCTCCTGTCCCCCTCCAATACATTATATTTATTGTTGGTCGTTCCATCAAAAAAGAGTGCAACCCTTATATTCATATTCTTTCCCTTTGCAGGGGGCCGCTTTTCGTTATACTTCCCTATTATCATAACATTTTGGCAATATTCACCCGTGCTCCGCTCTTAATATCTATCTTTCCTTTTCCGCACCATCTACCATCTGCATTATGTTCAATATTAAGTTCTCCGTTACACTCCACACTTAGGTTGTTCTCTGCAAATAGAGTTACACCGCTATAAGAAGAGATCTCTGTTTCCCCCGTAGAGGCAATGGAGACATCCTTGTCGCATTTAAGTTTCAGCAAAGACTCAGAACCTATTTCACATATCTTATTGCCAAACAGCTCTATCTCCTTTGCCAAGACTGTTATCTTTTGCGGTGCCGAAAGGGTAATGGAACCACTCTTGCTCTCCATCTTCAATATATTGCCGGCCTTGTCCGATATTTCAATACCTCCGTTCTCCGAATCATCAAAAACAATTCTATGACCGCTTCTGGTAGAAAAACTTTTTATGCAGTTGTCGCTCTCTTCCCATTGCGCTGCGCCATCTGCATAGAGAGGTGAACAGACGACCGGCCTGTTCATATCATTTTCAAAATAGGAGACAACAACGCTGTCTCCAACCTCCGGAATAAAGAAAAAACCACGGTTACACGCACCTCCACTATATAATCCAGCATCAGGCCTCAAAACATCTATCCAGTTCGTAGATTTGGTGATATCTACCGCTTTGTGCCAATGCAGTTGCACCATAACCCTGCCTAAAGATTTGGGATCATCATTCCTTATTACTGTCCCCTTTTGAAAGCCTGCAAAATAAACGCGACCTGCATCATAAAGATTCTTGTCTGCACCTTTAGAAGGGATAGCCTCATAGAGAGTCTCACAAACCCGCTCCTTAAAGGTTATTGCCGCTGCAACTACCCGTAACTTGGGCAACAACCCCTCCTTCCCCTCAACTAACAGGCTGTCACCTATTCCCAATACCGGATTATGTAACCCCATCAGACATTTTTCAAGTCTCGTATCTGTATAGACCGGCTCATAATAGAGAAAGTCATCAGTCAGCGAGAGTTCCTTACTTTTGGAGCCATTAGAGGAGGAACCAATAACCAGCTCCTCTCCGGAATACCATACAGGTATGCCATTATCCTTAAGCAGACGCATAAGGAAAGACCACTCTGTCTCCATATATCTTGCACGGTAATCCACCCTCTCCTCAAACATCCTGATAATAGATTCCACCCCTTGCAGTTTATACTTAACAACATCTCTGTAATTGAATAATATATTATTTATAAGCCCTCTTAAAGTAATATCAATATATGAATCATTACCCTTTTCAATATCCATAAGCAGAGTCGGTGCGCCACCCTCTATCCTTATTTTGTACGGACTGCCGTGCCTTTTTACATAAGAGGAGGAGAGTACAACACCTCCAAACCGGTAACTATTGCCGTATGTGTCAGTTACCGTAAAAGTCACCTGCTTTTTGTATAGCAGCTGCAGAGATATGGAGGTGTCAGCCACAAATTCTGCCTCAAACCTGTGATGTTCCATATAGCTCATCCTATATAACAGATATTCACAGTAATAATGTTTGCTCTCTATATTTACAATAACACCGCTATTCATTGCCTGTATCTTTTCTCTCTATTCCGCCAATACCATATAATTATATGTTGATGGTGAATTATCTGTAATAAACTCCTCTACCCTTGCTCTCCAAAATTTCCGCTCTTCACCTCCAATAAACTCCTTCATATAAAGTTTTACAATAATTCCACTTACGGCACCTCTCCCCTGTTTTACAAACGAACCTTTTACAGGGCACACATCCTTTAAAACATGAGGAAAAAGAGAGAGTGACAAATCTCTCACATCGCTTAGAGACCATATTCTCTTCCACGATGCAGCAGATCTGAAA
>CAVHKR010000116.1:0-5038 GCA_963636615.1 Acutalibacteraceae bacterium
CTGACTATCTTAAACTTTTCAACAAGTCTGCCGGCGCCCGATACACTATCCAGAAACTTTACAATCTGAGATCTAAGCTCCATTTCGGTTGTTGAACTCCAGTTCTCAAATGCCCTCCTGTTGAGGAAGTCTATAAGTACCTTGGATATATAGTCAAACACCCTTACAACAGAGTAAACTCTTAAGCCTGGATTATCTCCGGTGAACAGTGTCCTTGCAGAGAATGCCATTATCCTTCCAAACTCCTTTACCATTGGTACAAGACCAAGGTTCTCCATAATAGACACCTCACTCTTCTTTAACGGATAAACAAGTTCATCCGCGTTGCATATTGCACCATATTTCTTACCGGCCGATGGTTGTGAAATAAGAGAGCCGTAAAGAGATCCTGCCAATGCCATTGCCGGAGAGAGATGCAGCGGAGTCAAGCCCAATTTAATCCTCTCACCCTTTACCTCTATCCAGTTACTGCACATTATGCAATTACTCTTATACAGCTCCCCTCCATTATGACACTGCGATTCAAAAACCTCAACAACATCTAAAGAATCAGAAAGATCCGCAAAATTGGTACAAAGCATTACCTTGCTCTCATGCGCTATCTTCATCCATCTGTCAAGGTTGATATTTCCACCAAGATATTCACCTGTTACAAGAAGAGAGTAGTTTTCTCTAAGATCCAACCTGTCATAGTTCTGTAACAGTTCATCTCTTATAATATCATACAACTCTGTCCTCTCTGCAACAAGCAGTTCCTCCCGGTTCGCATTGACTACAGTAACATTCTCAGCTCTCTGTTTACCCGTATTTGCAAAAAACAGATCCACATTCCTATACGATCTCTCCAACAATGAAACACGCTCACATGCGTACCGCATATTGTTATAAAGCGATTCCATAGAAACCGTATAGCGTCTGTGCGCCTCTCTCCTCACATCCTCCATATTGCACCCTTTTTGCAATGCGCAATCTATAATCTCCTCAAAACATTCAAGTTGCATGAGCAGCGCCCTTTTCTGCTCATACGTAGAATTGTCGCTTAGAAACATCTTCTTGCGCATAGCCTTATCCGGATCCATATTTTTCACCCCGGGTAGAAAGCTATTGAGCTGTTCGTAAATCGTCCTTGCCATAATAGTTTTTTATCTCGTTTTTAATCCCGATAATCATTTTTTTCAGTTCCAGCATCTTCTCTTGTTCATAATCTGCAATGTTCCCTGCGGAAGCCATATAGAGCAACAGCATTGAGTAAAACTCTATCCTGCACTTGAGTGCAGAAAGGGAGGGGGAATTTGCCAAGATTCTATCGGGAAGAAAATCCTCTATCTTATTAAAAGGAATCTCCTCATTCACCACCTTTTCACCTGTTCCGCAATCTATCTTGAATGTAAAGTGTGCCAACGGTTTAAAGTGCTCAAAAAGCTCCTTGGTACCCTTTATCCCATAAACAAGCTCCGGCTCCTGCGGTGCTTCAAATGATAGCTGCTCAACTACCATTGTCCTGTTGCAGGGAATCTTTAACACCGCCTCACCGCCACTGCTGCTGACAATGTTCCCCCCTATTTCATAATCCAATATTGCCATACTCTCTATTTAGGCCAGTTTTGTTCAAACTGTGCCCCTCCCATCTTTATTATCTGTGCAGATATTGTAAATCTTATCTCCATCTGAGTTGCACCAACAACATTTATACTCTCCTCAAAATCTACAACATAACCATTCTCCCATATCAACTCCTTAAGTTTGGACTCCTCATCATCCTTGTTAAATGTTACACTCCCCTGCACAGGCTTAAACTGATTAATCATATTCTCAAGAATCTGGGTATCATCTGTAGATTCTATACGGACCTTTATAAGTCCTCCGTAAATGTTTGAGGCAGGACGTCCCTTTGAGTCTACATCTCGTTTAAGGCTATATGTGCATTCCAACACATCATACTCCTTTTGATTAAATTTTAAAGTTGCTCTAAATGACATAATTCATTTTTTAATTGTTGTTATACAGTCTTATCCTGTCTTCATTTCTATATTGTCTTCTGATATTGGAAAAAGCCCTGGATATTGTGTTTCTTACAGTTCCGTAATCTACGCCGAGCCGCTGCGCTATCATATTGTTAGAAAGGCCGTCATAGAACCTTAGTTTCAATATCTCCCTCTGTCTCTTTGACAACTTGCTCTCTACCGCCCTTTTAAGGATATTGTAACACTCCACATTATGCTCATTACACATAATGTTCCCCTCTATTGTCTCTGAATCAGACAGCAGCCGCATCTCCCCATCGTTTTCATCTATATTGACATAGAGTTTGGATCTCTCATATTCACGTGCAATTCTGCGTCTTAGAAGCACGCACAGATATGCAGGTAGATTTTTGGAAATGTTCAGCTTTTTTCTCTTTTCGTAGATCTCAACAAACAGCCCCTGCACAACCTCATCTATAAGGTAATTATCTTGAATATAGTTCTTGGCATACCTTCTAAGCAGTAGATTATAGCATCTGTATATCTTCTCAAAAGCAATAAAATCATCATTCCTTGCCTTTACCCACAAATCCTTAGCGTCATCCTGTCTCATAATGCAATCTATTTGTAAAAAAATGGTCGGCCTCCAGTTGGAAACCGACCGCAATATATCTGTATTGGGAACGTAAAAATTATTGAATCAGATATTTACCATTCTTTACATATAAATTGTTTTTTACGCTCTTTTATTTACCTGAATTGTGGTGATGTATAGGCAAGTACGTCTGCCTTGGTAATCATATTGTCACGGCTTAGAATTATAAGTCGCTCCACAACATTTCTTAATTCACGTATATTACCTGTCCATGCATATGATTTCATCTCCTCAAGGGCATCTTGAGATATGCTTCTCATAGGCATTCCGCTCTCACTGCAGATCTGTTTTATAAAATATTCTGTAAGCAAAGGGATATCCTCTCTTCTATCTGCAAGAGAGGGAACATGAATAAGGATTACACTTAACCTGTGATACAAATCCTCTCTAAAGTTACCTTTATCTATCTCCTCCCTAAGATTTTTGTTTGTTGCCGCAATAACCCTAACCTTCACATTTATATCCTTATCGGAACCTACTCTTGTAAGCTTGTTCTCCTGCAACACCCTCAACACCTTTGCCTGTGCACTAAGGCTCATATCCCCTATCTCATCCAAGAAGAGAGTACCGCCATCTGCCTGTTCAAATTTTCCCTTATGCTGTTTTACAGCAGATGTAAAAGCCCCTTTCTCATGCCCAAACAGTTCAGATTCAATAAGTTCTCCCGGAATTGCTGCACAGTTCACCTCTATGAACGGCATATTTGCTCTGTTGCTCTTTTCGTGTAACCATCTTGCTACAAGCTCCTTGCCAGTACCGTTTGCCCCTGTTACCAAGACCCTGGCATCCGTTGCAGCCACCCTGTCTATCATCTCCTTTATCTGTACAATAGGTTCAGACTCCCCTATAATCTCCTGAATCCCCTGAATTTTTCTCTTTAGAATCTTTGTCTCCTTAACAAGTGTGGTCTTATCTGTGGCGTTCTTTAATGTGATAAGTATTCTGTTTAAATCCAACGGCTTCTGAATAAAATCAAATGCCCCCTTTTTTATACACTCAACCGCAGTATCTATTGTTCCATGTCCCGATATCATAACTATAGAGGATTCCACCCCGTTCTCAATCATCTTCTCCAATACCTCAACGCCATCCATCCCCGGCATCTTTATATCGCAGAAGATTACATCAAAACTATTGGCGGCAGTAAGTTCAAGCCCCTCCTTTCCATCTGCAGCCAGCATAATTTCATGCCCCTCAAACTCAAGTATATCCTTTAATGTATTCCTGATACTCCTTTCGTCATCAATAATAAGAACCTTCATATCTTTATCCTTTTAAATCCTATAAGTTATTTATCACATTTCACAGAGGCCGGCTATGTTGAACTGACGCTATGATATGCACACGCAGCAACAGTTTTCCACTCCTCATAAAGTTCAGCTACAGCCCCCTCCTTAAGCGAATAGGCAGACTGATACACCTCCTTAGGCTGCACCTGTCTTATGACAAGCTGCGTAAAGAGAGAGGAGAGCACTATAAAATCTACCCTTACAGGAGACATTCCGGGCATCTTCAGCCTCTCCGCTGCAACAGATTCAACCATTACGTCATTCATATCTGACAGTTTCTCCAACGGCAGCTCAATATATGGCTTATCACTTGGTTTGCAGCCATAGATATAATCTTTAAATGTATCAAACGAGCCGGATGAACCAACAAGTATAACCGGTCTGTATATCTCTATCTCCCTCCACAACTCTGCCAATTGAGCATTACAATAGCAGGCAAACTCCTCTACAACCTCCCTGCCAATCGGCTCTATATAGTTGAATTTTTTCCTCATCCGAGCCATTCCCAACGGAAAACTTTTTTTAAACAGAACAGAGTTGCCATCTGTTATTACAAACTCATTGCTTCCTCCGCCTATGTCTAAAAGCAGAGCTTTCTCTCCTCTTTTCAGATTATCAAACACTCCGCTTGCCCTTATCCCTTTAAATATCAGTTCCGCCTCCCTCTCACCGGGTATAACATTTATGTTTATCCCAAACTCCTCATTCATTGCCTTTACAAAATCTGCGGAATTCTCTGCATCTCTTACAGCAGAGGTTGCATACGGGTATATCATAGAAACCTCACCTGTCTCATTTATCACCTGCATAATTTGGGACAAGGCCTTTTTTGCACTATCAAATGCTACAGGCAGAATCCGCCTGCTCTTTATTCCACCTCCTGCGCCAAGCCGGGCAGCACATTTAAACTCCTTTACAAAAGAGTACTTATAAAGGGAAAAATCTGCAATAGACAGATTAAATACATTAGTACCCAAGTCCATTACAGCAATTCTTCTATATAAATCCAGATTAAAATCCATACAAATTTACTGTCATCTGTCCATAATGATACCAAAATGAGATTTAAGCAGATCTGCAATCCAGTTAAGCTCCTGTTCTATTGTTAAATTACTATTATCTAACAACAA
>CAVHKR010000117.1:0-5034 GCA_963636615.1 Acutalibacteraceae bacterium
CACAAATCCTCATTTACGTAAGTAAACTCCGGTTTGTTCAGCTTCGCAAGCCTTGCATTTGCGCTTTTAATACAACTTTTTGTAAAAGGAATACTAAATGATGAAAAGGTCGCGCATGCGGCCTTTTTTATTATAAAAACAGATAGCATACGCCACCTATAACAACACCTACAACAACATTTATCCCTTTTGCTATAAGAAAATCCATCTTGTTGTGCGCAAGAAGTGGTAGTGTGCTGTGACCGTCCTGTACAATGGAATTTACCAACAAAATATAGAATGGGATTGCGCCCTGGGCAAATAGAGTTATAAAGATAATGTGAGGTCCCGATTCAGGTATTATCCCTATAAGGATTGCAAAGATAAGCACAATAAGCATATTGTCTGAAATCCACCTTGTTATATCTAAATACTGCAACCCTATAGAGCAGATTGCCAATGTCCCAAAAGTCCATAGGAATATAGAGAGAGCGTGATGTTTTATAAGATGGTCCCAAATATGGTCATTAATGAAATGTTCCTTTGCGGTAGCGGTAAAGAATAGCGTTACAATACTCAACAGGGCAAACAGCACGTTAATCCATTGTTCATCGAGAAGATTAAATCTGAATACGCCATGACTGGCACTATTGTCATTATCATGAAATTCATGATGACAGCACTCCTCTGTGCATTCATGCCATACCTCCTCTATTGACTCCCCTGCATGAAGATGGTTGTGAGATTCCGCCCCATGGCTGTGCCCTCCGCAGGTAAAAATCCCCCCTATAACTGCCCCTATGAAGAGGGCAATACAGATCATTATAACCAATCTTTTTACAGATGGATGTCTCATTGGGGCGTACGAGGAGGCTTTGAATATAGATGGAGTCTCGCAATTTGAGTTGTGGGAATGGTACTCTATCTCTTCATTGCAGCAGTGTTGTCCCATACCATACTCCCTCTTTCTGTAGATGTAGTCAGTTAGAATACCCACTATTATTGCAAGGAGAAAAAGTATCCCAAATATGAGCAATGCCTTGCCTGGCATCATGGCTAACAGAACAAATGCTTCATCTCCCGATGAGGCAATCATCATAGCCACGAGTGCCCCGAAACTTACCAGCTTGTGAGTGTACAAGGAGACAGTTGCAAACCCTCCTATACAACCGGGAATCATTCCAAGAGTTGTGGCAACAAGAACCTGCCTGAACTTGGATCCTTGCAGCTTGGAAAGCCATTTACCGTGCGAAAAGACATTAAAATACTCAATCATGAGCATCATAATGAGAACCAATCCGGTAATGAGAATACTGTTAGAGAGTACATCCCAACTTTGGTGCAAAAGCTCTTTCATCTTACTCTGCTTACTCTGTTGCTACATCTGTTTCTGTTGTCTGTATATATCCAACAACTGTCCGGCAGCAATGAAAGACTCCATAGAACCATCCAATACCCTCTCTTCATACTCAACAAGAGCCTTTTCAATCTCCGGATTCTCATAGAAATTATTTCTCAACGCCTCGTTTATGCTTTCATACATCCAGAATTTTGCCTGTTCCCTGCGTTTGTGCCAATAATAGCCGTTACCCTTTACAAGAGCAAAATAATCCTGTATCTTGCCATATATTTCGGGAAGCCCATCTTTTGTAACGGCCGATGAGGTTACTGCGGTGGGAACCCATGTTGATTCTGTAGGGGGGAATAGATGCAAAGCGTTAGAATACAAAGCTTTGGCTAAGTTTGCCTTGTCTACGTTTGTGCCGTCTGCCTTTGTTATGGCAATAAGGTCGCTCATCTCCATAATGCCGCGTTTTATACCCTGCAGGTCATCTCCCGCCCCAGAAAGCATAAGAAGCAGGAAGAAATCACTCATTGAGTGTACAGCTGTTTCAGACTGTCCAACCCCAACTGTTTCTATAAAGATTACATCATACCCGGCTGCCTCACATAACAAAACCGTCTCGCGTGTCTTACGGGCAACCCCTCCAAGAGAGCCTGCACTTGGGCTTGGCCGGATAAATGCCTTGGGGTTGTTGCAGAGAGTTTCCATTCTGGTTTTGTCACCAAGAATACTTCCTTTGCTCTTCTCTGAACTTGGGTCTATGGCAAGGACAGCAAGTTTATGCCCTGCATCGGTTATGTATGAGCCGAATGCCTCAATAAAGGTGCTTTTTCCTGCACCGGGAACACCTGTTATACCAATACGCATAGACTCCATCCTCTGCTCAGAACAGTACAGCTGGCACCTCTCTATAATATCTTGGGCAATCTTTCTGTGAGCCGGCAAAGAACTCTCTACCAATGTTATAGCCTTGCTTAATATTGTTGTGTTACCCTCTGTTATTCCCTTTATATACTCATCTATAGAGAGAAGGGAGGGTTTCTTCTTGTAGAAATTCTTGATATATGGGTTAACTACAGGTGGCTGCTCCACACCATCATTTACAACCAGTGCTGTGTCTGGGTTGTCATGCTTTTTTGGCGGCCACTCTTTTGTTGTTACGTTAGATTCGCTCATATCTTAATCTAATTAGAAGCTGTATTCTTTGCTTTTACTTTGCCCTGCCGTTTGTTACCTTTCCTCTTATCCTAAGTATAGTAGGCTTTACGCTCGATGAAACATACACTGTGAGCGATTTTTCAAAGGCAAATGGCCCTTGGTCATTTAGAAATGTAACCTTTATCTCCCCACTCTCTCCGGGCTTGATTGGAGCCTTTGACCACTGTGGGGTTGTACATCCGCAAGATGACAATATATGATTTATAACTATCGGGACATCTGTATTGTTCTTGTATTTGAATGTACAATGTTGCTCTCCTGCGTTTATTGAAAACTCTCCAAAGTCATGTTCTGTCTTCTGGTATGTAAGATTTTTGTTCTTGCTGTCCGGCTTAGTCTGGGCATTAAGGTATTGGACAGAAAGGAGCATGACAAACATAGTTGCCAATACAGCACCTCTATGTGTAAAAAAAGTAAAAATGTTTTTCATCATCAGCCTTAAAATGTAATCTTATGCACCCTGTTTTTACAACTCTTTAGTGCGATGCAAATATACAACTTTTCATACAAGTTTTTGACCATAACATGAGGCAATTTGGTGAAATGAGGACTGCGCGAAAGCGAACTTTTTAAATATGTTTCACAAATTTTGACTACCTTAGCAAAATCTGCCGGAGGGGAGGGATGTACGGTGTATTTATGAGTATCCTAAAAATTAACAATACAGTTAGATTATGAGAAGATTAATGTCATTTTTTTCTTTGGCTTTAGTGGCGCTTTTTGCACTTTCATCTTGCTGCGGAACATGTGGTAAGTATGAGACTGTAAAGAATGACCCTACACAAACCAAAATCTATACCTTAAGTAATGGGCTTAAGGTGTATATGTCTGTAAACAAGGAGATTCCACGCCTTCAGACAGCCATTGCGGTAAGAGTTGGAAGCAAGAACGATCCAAGTGAGACAACAGGCCTTGCCCACTATTTTGAGCACTTGATGTTTAAGGGTACAGAATCTTTTGGTACTCAGAATTATGAAGCAGAGAAGCCTCTGTTAGATGCAATTGAGCATGAATTTGAGGTTTACAGAACGCTTACAGATCCTGCAGAAAGGGCAGCACAGTATGCAAAGATAGACTCCTTGTCATACGAGGCATCAAAGCTGTTCATACCAAACGAGTACGACAAACTTATGGCAAGCATAGGAGCAGACGGTACCAATGCCTTTACAAGTCAGGATATGACAGTCTATGTAGAGGATATACCATCCAATCAGATAGATAACTGGGCAAAAGTACAGGCAGACAGATTCAAACATGCTGTAATAAGGGGATTCCACACAGAGCTTGAAACGGTTTATGAGGAGAAAAACATGTCTCTCACATCAGATTCAAGGAAAGTTTACGAGGCACTGGATTCGGCTCTGTTCCCACATCACCCATACGGGACACAGACAGTTCTTGGCTCTCAAGAGCATTTGAAGAACCCTTCGATCACAAATATCAAGAACTACTATGACAAATGGTATGTTCCAAACAATGTGGCTATTTGCGTTGCAGGTGATTTTGACCCCGATATGATGGTTGCAACTATTGAAAAGTATTTTGGAGACTGGCAGCCAAATCCTAACATTGAGGAGCAGAGACTCAAGATAACACCGGAAGATCCTATTGCAGAGCCAATAGTTAAGGATGTATACGGACTCGAGGCAGAAAATGTTACTTTGGGATGGCGTTTCCCGGGTGATAATGGGCAGAACAATCTTGATACGCTTGATGTATTGGCTTTTGCACTGTATAATGGGAGTACCGGTATAATAGACAGAAATATTGTAATGGAACAGAAAGCCATAAGGGCTTATGCATTTTCAGGCACCCAGCCGGACTACTCTATGTTTGTTATGGCCGGCACACCAAAGGAGGGACAGACTATAGAGGAGCTTAAAGATCTTCTTCTTAAACAGTTAGAAGATGTAAAACAGGGCAACTTTGATGATTCTCTCATAGTGGGAGCAATACGTAACCTTAAGGTTAACCAGATGAGCTCATTGGATAACAATAATTATAGGGTATCTTTAATGTACAGTGCTTTTATATATGGACAGCCTTGGAGTTATATTGTTGGCCAGCTTGACAGATTGTCTAAACTTACAAAACAGGATATTGTTGCATACGCAAACAGACATTTCTCTGACAATTATGTACAGATTAACAAGAGAATGGGTAAGGATGAGTCTGTGAAAAAGATAGAGAAACCAAAGATAACACCTATCCTTACAAACAGAGATACATCTAGCAGATTCCTTGCAGAGATACAGCAGGCTGCAAAGAATGTGAAGCCTATAGAGCCTGTGTTTGTAGACTTTAACAGAGATATGGAGGTCTTTACCTTAGATAACGGTATAAGGGTGTTGTACAAACAGAACACAAACAATGAGCTGTTTGATTTTAAAATCCTTGCGTTAGAAGGCTCTTTTGAAAACAAATATCTGAAAACGGCCTTTAACTACTTTGATTACCTTGGTACGGATTCCCTTTCTCAAATAGAGATGGAC
>CAVHKR010000118.1:0-4971 GCA_963636615.1 Acutalibacteraceae bacterium
TCTATATCGTGCCAGGTAACTATGCTCTCACTGCCAAAATACCTCAGAGATTCACCCTTGGCAGAAACCGTTTTATAATCCAAACCCATAACATTAGAAGCCGTTAAAAAAATCCCCTCTCTTAAATTCACGCACAAAGTAAGCAATTTTTTTCTTTTGCTTCCCGATAAATTATGCTTAACTTTGTACCCCGTAATATAATAATCCACAACAAAACATGAGCACAAAATATATATTTGTTACGGGAGGAGTTACGTCATCCTTAGGGAAGGGTATTATTGCTGCATCATTAGCCAAACTCCTACAATCCAGAAAGTTAAGAGTTACCATCCAGAAGTTTGACCCTTACATCAACATAGATCCCGGAACACTTAACCCATACGAACATGGGGAGTGCTATGTTACAGAAGACGGAGCAGAGACAGACCTAGACCTTGGCCACTACGAAAGATTCCTTAACGTACACACATCAAAGGCCAACAACGTTACCACCGGAAAAATCTACAAGACAGTCATAGACAAGGAGAGAGAGGGGGCATACCTTGGCAAGACAGTACAGATTATCCCACACATCACAGATGAGATAAAACGCAGAATGCTCCTGCTTGGCAAGACCGGCCAATACGATGTAATCATTACAGAGCTTGGAGGCACGGTAGGAGACATTGAATCCACACCATATTTGGAGGCTGTACGACAGCTGCAGTGGGAACTTCCCTCAGAAGACTGCCTCATTGTACACCTCACCCTTGTACCATTCCTCAACGCGGCAAAAGAGCTAAAGACAAAGCCAACCCAGCATAGCGTAAAAATGCTACAGCAAAGCGGTTTAAGCCCAGATGTAATAGTATGTAGAACAGAACACCATATCCCCACCGACATAAGAAAGAAGGTTGCCCTCTTCTGCAATGTAAAACCTAACTCCGTAATAGAGTCCATAGATGCAAAAAGCATATATCAGGTACCGCTGGCAATGATGGATGAAAAGTTAGACGAGATTGTTTTGGAGAAACTGCGCATCAACTGCACCAAGAAGCCGGACCTTACAAACTGGAAGAAATTTTTAGACAGGCTGTGCAACCCCAAAAGCGAGGTAGACATTGCCCTTGTAGGCAAATATGTAGAGTTGCAGGATGCCTATAAGTCTATCCTTGAATCATTCATACATGCCGGGGCTGCAAACGAATGCAAAGTGAACGTACATACGGTACACAGCGAATACTTAGACAGCAGCAATATTGGTGAGAAACTTGGACAGATGGATGGCATACTTGTTGCCCCTGGATTTGGAGAGAGAGGCATCGAAGGTAAAATCCTTGCCGTACAGTATGCCCGTGAGCACAATATCCCATTCTTTGGAATCTGTCTTGGCATGCAGATGGCGGTTGTAGAGTTTGCAAGAGATGTAATGGGACTTGCAGATGCCATGACAACAGAGGTTAACCCAACAACAACCAATCCGGTAATTGCCCTTATGGAGGAGCAGAAGACCCTTACAATAAAGGGGGGCACAATGAGGCTCGGAGCCTACGAATGCAACCTTGTACCGGGCACTTTGGCCTACAAGATTTACGGAAGCCCAACAATCTTTGAACGTCACAGACACAGATATGAGTTTAACTCCGAATATATGCATCCTATGGAGGAGAAAGGACTTGTATTCAGCGGCCGAAACCCTGAAACAGGCCTGGTTGAGATAATAGAACTTCCATCTCATCCATTCTTCATTGGCGTTCAGTTCCATCCGGAGCTTAAGAGCACCGTTGAGAACCCCCAGCCTATATTTGTTGCCTTTGTCAAGGCTGCCATGAAGAAGAGAAAAGCGGAATAACTTTATTTAGATAATGAGCCTCCTCATAAAATTGTTTAAAAACTCTTTGGCATCCACCCTGCTTATCGCAGGGTTGTCTATCTATGTCATATCATCATGCAACAGTAACGGCAACCCGGCCAATGCCACAAACAGCAACAGTCTATCTGCAACAGTAGCATTGGAGAGTTCTGCTAACACTTCTAATAACAAGGCAGCAGACAACGGCACTGAAGCAGCAGGGGGTACAGAGAGCACAACCACAACAATAGAAAGAGCTACAGAGATAGCTACAGGTAGTCCTGCCACACCAACAGAGAGTACAGAAACAAATTATAGAGCAGCAGAGCAGGTTGGAAATAGAACGGACAAGAACGGCAAAAAAGTGAAAGCCAAAAGATTAAAGGCAGTTGCAGTGGAAAAGTTTCCACACGATAAATATGCCTATACACAAGGAATGTTCTTTGAGAACGGAATACTCTATGAGAGTTGCGGGCAATATGGGAGATCTGACATTAGAACCGTTGATATAAAGACAGGCAAAACACTTGGCAAGAAGAACTTAGACTCCAAATATTTTGCAGAAGGATCTGTAATTTACGGAGGAAACCTCTATCTGCTAACATGGAGAGAACAGGTATGTCTTGTATATGAACCATCTACCTTTAAAAAGATTGGAGAGTTAAGATACAGCGGCGAGGGATGGGGGCTTACAACAGATGGCAAGGAGCTTATAATGAGCAATGGCTCTGCGTCGCTAACCTTTTTAGATCCAATGACATTCATGGAGAGCCGAAAGATAGATGTAGCCCTTAACGGCAAACCGATAGAGTACATAAATGAATTGGAGTATATAGAGGGAGAGATCTGGGCCAATGTCTATTATGAAGACTATATCATTACCATTGACCCACAAACAGGCACCGTTACATCTGTCATTGACTGCACAGAGATCTATCCGGCCGCAATTAGGAGTGCTCATGCCGATGTCCTTAACGGCATAGCCTACAATAAAGCAGACGGAAGCATCTATATAACAGGAAAATATTGGCCTGAATTATACAGAATAAAGGTTACAGAATAACATCAGCTTAGAAAAATTTGAGCAGCTTCTATGAAGCTGTCTAATTTTTTGTTCGCTTACTCACAGCTTTTCATCGCCATGGCAAAGCTCAAACGAGTTTAGCGGTGCTACATGACGAGTAAAATGGGAAAATCTGGCCAAAAAGGCACCAATTCTTAGTATTATTAAGATTTTTACTTAATTTTGTGTAAAATTATATCTCTTTTTAAGCTATTACTTAAAAAGTACATTAGTCCGCAAGCAAAAACATAATAATAACATGGCAAAAGAAAAAAGATTACTTCTTGGCGACGAGGCTATAGCATTAGGAGCTTTGAACGCCGGAATCATGGGGGTTTACGCCTACCCCGGCACCCCGTCTACAGAGATTACAGAATTTATTCAGTTACACCCACTTACAAAGGAGAGAGGAATACACAGCGCGTGGTGTACCAATGAAAAGACCGCAATGGAGGCAGCCCTTGGGGTCTCATACGTTGGTAAACGCGCACTTGTATGCATGAAGCATGTTGGAATGAATGTAGCGGCAGACGCCTTTGTAAACTCAGCAATGGCAGGACCCAACGGAGGTGTTGTAGTTGTGGCGGCAGATGACCCCTCTATGCATTCGTCACAGAACGAACAGGATTCAAGATTCTACGGAAAATTCTCTTTGGTACCTGTTCTTGAACCTTCTAACCAGCAGGAAGCGTACAATATGATAAAATACGCCTTTGAACTTTCCGAGCAGAAAAGAGTTCCTGTTCTGTTTAGGATAACCACCCGTATGGCACACTCAAGGGCTGTTGTAGAGATAGATACACAGGCAGAGCCTATTGCACCGATCCACTACCCCGCCGACCCCAAATCATGGATTCTGCTCCCCGCAAACTCACGCAAAAGATATCCTGAACTTATTGCCACATACAATAACCTGCAGAATGAATGCAAATGGAACAGATTATACAGACCTGCATCATTAAGTAACACCCGACCAGAGGAAAGAAGAGGCATTATAGCCTGCGGTATTGCATACAATTATCTCTGTGAGAATCTCACAGAAGAGCAGTTCAGCAACACCCTCATCTACAAAGTGTCCCAATACCCTGTTGAGGAGAGTGTAATACGAGAGATGGCCAAAGAGTGCGGAGAATTGCTTGTTATGGAGGAGGGACAACCGCTGTTAGAGGAGATGTTGAAAGGAATCCTCCCAACCCCTTGTAAAATATCGGGAAGATTAAACGGAGTTTTACCAAGAGATGGAGAACTTACTCCCGATAGTGTAAGAACAGCTCTCGGACTTGCACCGCACGAAGCCCACACAGCAAGCCAAAATGTGGTACCACGCCCCCCTGCACTATGTATGGGATGCGGGCACAGGGATGTGTACAACGCACTCAACGAGACTCTTAAAGAATACCCTAACCATAAAGTATTCAGTGATATAGGCTGCTACACACTTGGAGCGCTTCCGCCATTCAGGGCAATAGACTCAACAATAGATATGGGAGCATCTATCACAATGGCAAAAGGAGCCGCAGATGCAGGACAGTTCCCTGCCGTGGCAGTTATAGGGGACTCCACTTTTACACATTCGGGCATAACAGGACTGCTCGATGCTGCAAATGCAAATGCCAACATAGTTGTAATAATATCAGACAACCTTACCACAGGTATGACAGGAGGGCAGGATTCTGCCGGCACAACCAAGTTAGAGGCTATCTGCATGGCTGTTGGGGTAGATCCAAAACATGTAAGGGGTGTTGTTCCTTTGGCAAAGAACATGGAGGAGATAAAACAGATTATAAAGGAGGAGATAGAGTACAAAGGGCTGTCTGTAATTATTCCGCGCCGCGAATGTATCCAGACATTCAAAAGACATCAGAAAGAGAAAAAATAAATTTAAGAAACCGAACATGAAAAAAGATATAATATTAGCAGGAGTAGGCGGACAGGGCATCCTCTCCATTGCAACCGTCATTGGTGAAGCCGCTATAAAAGAGGGACTCTACATAAAGCAGGCAGAGGTGCACGGCATGAGCCAGCGTGGAGGTGATGTACAGAGCAACCTTAGAATATCATCCTCCCCAATACACTC
>CAVHKR010000119.1:0-4908 GCA_963636615.1 Acutalibacteraceae bacterium
GGCCGGTACATCGGACGGCCCTGATGCAATACTGAATGCCTCTGTTCAGGTAGATCTCTTTGATGAAAATATTTCAAATGCATGGGAGGCCAAGATTGGTACTCTGCCGCAGGATGAGAGCCTTTACAACTTTGGCAAGAGGTACAGGGGGATTGCTGAGAGGATTATAGAGAGTCTGTCTAATGGCTTATCGGGAAGCGAAATAGAGAATCTTACAGATACGGTGAATGAGGCTTGCAACTCTTTTAACAACACTGTTTATAATAGATGCAAGGAGCAGCTTGATGCGGGTAGGTTTGTGGGGATTGTTGGTGGTGAGCACAGTGTCCCTTTGGGGCTTGTTATGGCACTGGGAGAGAGGTATGAGGAGTTTGGTGTTCTTCATATAGATGCACATGCGGATCTGAGAAAGGCATACGAGGGGTTTACCTATTCTCATGCCTCAATAATGTACAATATTCTTAACAGGGTGCCTCAGGTTAAGAGGCTGGTGCAGGTTGCCGTGCGTGATTTCTGCTCCGATGAATATGATATAATGAAGAATGACAGTAGGGTTGTCTCTTTTACAGACAGCGCATTAAACAGACGTATCTATGATGGCGGCAACTGGAGGGAGATTTGTGATGATATTGTAGACAGACTCCCGGATAGGGTGTACATTAGTTTTGATATAGATGGGCTTGAACCGTCGTTATGCGCAAATACGGGGACTCCCGTTCCGGGTGGATTGGGTTACAGGCAGGCTGTTTATCTTTTGGAGAGGGTTGTTGAGAGGGGTAAAGAGATTATAGGGTTTGACCTTTGTGAGGTGGCAGGTACTTCCGATACAGAGGCGATTGATGCAAATGTTGGTGCGAGAGTGCTTTACAAATTGTCTCTCCTTTTGTGGAAATCAATAAATAAATTTTAGGCAATGCCATATTATTAGCCATTTTATTTATAAATTTGTCTCCATAAACACAATTCTTTAACATAACAACTAAACACCTTATCTAAAATTATTATAAAATGGCCAATAGTTTCCCTAAAAGCGTATTGACCCGCAGTGTGGAGATGCGTAATTTTTTTAATGCTTTTCTGCATAACGAGTCGATAGGCGGTGTTCTTTTGCTTGTATGTACAATCATAGCTCTTGTTGGAGCCAATGTAGATTGCTTTGGGTGGTTGCCCTCATTATGGCATACTGTAGCTTCTCTGAATATTGGCAGTTTTTCTATAGAGATGACGTTGGAGGCATGGATAAATGATGCTCTTATGGCTGTTTTCTTCTTTGTTGTGGGGCTTGAGATAAAGCGCGAGATGCTTGTAGGGGAACTTTCGTCATTCAAACATGCGGCACTTCCTATATTGGCTGCTCTTGGAGGTATGATTGTGCCTGCAATCATATATACATGTTTTAATTACTCGCATGAGGAGACTTTTAACGGATGGGGTATCCCAATGGCTACAGATATTGCCTTTGCCATTGGGGTTTTGTCGTTGCTTGGCAAGAGAGCGCCAATGAGTCTTAAGATTTTCCTTACTGCATTGGCTATTGTAGATGATCTTGGTGCCATTATAGTGCTGGCTATTTTTTATCCTACTCACGGTATAGACTTACAGATGCTTCTGTATGCCTTTATTGTTGTGCTGTTTTTATTGGCTCTTGGCAGGCTTGGGGTGCGCAATCTGTTGGCATATGTTATTCCGGGGCTGCTCTTGTGGTGGCTTATCTGGAAATCCGGCATTCATGCAACAATATCGGGAGTGATTCTTGCAATGACAATCCCTTCAAGGACAACCATAAATGAGATAAGGTTTATATCGGGGCTTAAATGTCTGCTGGCCAAGTTTAGGGAGGCAAGCAATTCGGGAGGAGTGGTCTTGGCAAATCCACGCCAACAACATATAATAAATCAGATACATAGAAATGTGGTTAAGATAAATCCCCTTATGCACAGGTTTGAATTTGCTCTTCATCCATGGGTTACCTTCTTTATTATGCCGGTGTTTGCTTTGGCTAATGCAGGGGTTGTTATTGATACGGCTGCTTTTCAGATGCCGGTTCCGGCCGTTGTTCCGGGAATTTTCTTTGGGTTGCTGCTGGGTAAGCCGATAGGGATATTTCTGTTCAGTTTCCTGGCGGTAAAGGCAAGGATAGCTGTTCTGCCGGAGGGAATAAAATGGAAACAGGTATTTGCTTTGGGTATTGTGGCCGGCATTGGTTTTACAATGTCTGTGTTTATAGACAATCTGGCATTCCCTAACAATAAGGAGATTATCAATATAGGTAAAATTACTATCTTAGCAACCTCCTTTGTTGCCGCTCTTGTGGGAATGTTGGCCATTGTTATTACTTCGCCTGCTAAACGGGTTGAAAATTAAATGGTTGTGGGTTCTGTCCCTACGGTGGTGTCTAAAGATGTGAGACAGATTAGATAATTATACAGAGTGCTTGTTTTACAGCATTAACAGATAGATTGTAACAATAAATAAACAAAAATTACAGAAATGAAAGTTTTAAGAAATTTGACAATTGTCGCTGCAGGTGCATTTATGTTTGCATCTTGCTGCAATAGCGGAATGAAGTGTCCTGTTGAGGGTATTGCTGCCTCTCAGTATGATTCTGCAAGTTATGCCATGGGTATATCTCTTGGTTCAATGATGAAAAATTCAAACGTTACGGCTGTTAATTTTGCAGAGTTCAACAGAGGTATAAAGGATGTTTTTGAGGGGAGAGATACTGCTATATCTGAGCAGAAGGTAATGACAGCCATTACCTCTTACATTGAGAAGGTGGCAGAGCTGAAGAGCCAAGAGGCAAAGAGGGAGGAGGCTGCTTTCTTTGAGAAGAATAAAACCAACAGCGGTGTTCTTGAGACAGAGAGCGGACTGCAGTACAAGGTGATTACAGAGGGTACAGGTGTTGCTCCAGCTGCTACCGATACTGTTGAGGTTAAATATGTTGGCAAACTTCTTAATGGCAATGTGTTTGACGACAGCAAGGGTGAGACTGTAAAATTCCCTTTGAACAGAGTTATTACCGGTTGGAGCGAGGGCCTTCAGCTTATGAAGGAGGGTGGCAAATATGAGTTGTGGATTCCTGCGGAATTAGGCTATGGCGCAAGACAGATGGGACCAAACTTGCCTGCAAATTCAACTCTTGATTTTGAGGTTGAGCTTGTTAAGGTTTATCCTGCAGCCGAGGAGACAAAATAGCTGCTGTATTCATAAAAGAGATAGATGTAAATATCTTTATGAACGGATATAGGGGGTGACTGATTTTTTAGTCACTCCCTTTGCTGTTTAAGTAATCATAAAAAATAACATAGTAATATTTGATTCTCTTTTGCTCTACAACACAGCCGAATCTTTACCGGTTGATTTTTAGGCTTACTTAAGAATTAAATGAGAAGAAATAGATAGCTTTGTGTCGTAAAAATAAAAGGATGGGAGACAGGAGAGTTTGATTGTCGGCACATTCGTATAATCCTGCGCGTTACTATAATTATATGTTATACATGGGAAATATTCAGATGGTAGACCTAAAAGGTCAGTATGCAAAGATAAAAGATGAGATAGATGCTGCGACAAGGGAGGTAATGAACTCCTGCGGTTTTATTAACGGGCCCCAGGTTCAGCTGTTTGCAAAAGAATTGGAGGAATATACCGGGGCTAAGCATGTAATACCGTGCGGCAACGGCACTGATGCGTTGCAAATTGCACTTATGGCGCTGCTTAAGCCGGGGGATGAGGTCATTGTCCCTGCATTTACCTATGTTGCAACGGCAGAGGTTATAGGGCTGTTGGGAATGGTTCCTGTAATGGTAGATGTAAGTTACGATACCTTTAATATCGGAGACTCTGCCGGCAATCATCTCTTGTATGCAGAGCAGATGTTAGAGAGAGCGCTTACCCCTAAGACCAAAGCTGTTGTGCCTGTACATCTTTTTGGGCAGTGTGCGGATATGGAGCTGATTATGAATTTTGCCCGTAAGCATGGGCTTTATGTAATTGAGGATACAGCTCAGGCAATTGGGGCAGAGTATAGATTTGGTAACGGTACGGTTAAGCAGGCCGGAACAATGGGAGATATAGGGTGTACCTCCTTTTTCCCATCTAAGAATCTTGGCTGCTACGGAGATGGTGGAGCGTTGTTTACAGATGATGATGCTCTTGCAGAGAGAATACGCATGATAGCCAATCATGGGCAGAGGGTTAAATATCATCACGCTATAATTGGTTGTAATTCTCGGTTAGATAGCTTGCAGGCGGCTGTTTTAAGGGTTAAGCTAAGGCATCTAAAAGAGTACACGGCTCTTAGACAGGGAGCTGCGGCTGTTTATGACAGGTTGCTGGCTCCGCTGCAGCCGGCTGTTATTCTGCCTAAGAGGGATCTGCGGTCTACTCATGTTTTTCACCAATATACATTAAAGGTGCCGGGAACAACAAGAAATAGTGCCGGAACTGTTGTTTCGGTAAGGGATGCTCTAAAGGAGTATCTGTATAGAAGCGGAGTCCCTTCTATGGTCTACTATCCGCTTTCGTTAGATGAACAGGAGGCTTTTAAGGCTATTGCGGTAAAGCCTGTGGGGTTAGATGTATCGGGAGAGTTATCTAAAACAGTGTTGTCTCTTCCTATGCATACAGAGCTTACGGTGTCTCAACAGGAGTGTATTGCAGCCTGTTGCAGGGAGTTTTTGAAAAATTACAGTAACGGCAAAAATATTTTTTTGTTGTAGAAAAATTTTATATATTTGCAGAGTAATTATACGGTTTGTTTTTATATAGGAAGTCTGCGTGAGGTCTTTGTTGTGAAACAGATTCTTTGGGCAGGCTTCATTGTTTATATTGTATTACGGCACAGTTTATTGGATTCCGGTACTGTTTCTTTTGGTTTTCCAAATCTTAATTGAATCTTAACTGTAT
>CAVHKR010000120.1:0-4884 GCA_963636615.1 Acutalibacteraceae bacterium
CAGGGGAGGATTAAGGATATAAAGAGAGTTTTGTTGGGGAGAACAAAGATTGTAGCGGAGATAGATCTGCTCTCAGACACCCTTAATTTCAATGAGTTGGTAAGGGCTGCAAACCAAGGGGCAAAATATGCAGAAAAGGATGACAATGAGAAAGCTCAGCTGATGATGCTCTCAGACACCTCTATAGATGAGCAGCATACAATAAGCGGCGCCGATTCTCTTGAGAAGGTGAACCCGTTTGTAATACCCTCTAATGTAGATATTAAGATAGGAGCTAATGTAGAATTTGGCCGATATGCAAATATCAGGATAGACAGACTCTTGGGAGAGGTCTATTTGCGAGACAGGTGCGTTCAACTTAAAGATTTTGAGGCTGTGACCGATGCTGGCAACGTAGATCTCACCGCCTTTTATGCAACACATAACAGACATGATATATCCTGCGGTTTTGACCTTGATATGAAGAATGTTGAGGCTCAAAGACTTATAGCTCTAATACCAAGTATAGACACACTTCTCCCAATGGCTAAATCCTTTGAGGGGTTGCTTAATTGCAGCATGGCTGCCACCACCCGTTTAGACTCTGCCATGAATGTACGGTTTGAGACACTGAAAGGGATAGCACGGTTAAAGGGGAAGAGTTTAGTATTGTTAGACGGAGAGACATTTGCCGAAATCTCCAAAAAACTGATGTTTAAAAACAGAAAGAGGAATTTTATAGATTCCGTCTCCGTAGAGCTGTTGGTTAACGAGAACAAGATAGAACTCTTTCCGTTCATTATGAGCATGGACAGATACAGAACAGCAATAAGCGGAGAGCAGAACATGGATATGCACTTCAAATATCATATATCCGTACTGAAATCCCCAATCCCATTCAGGTTGGGAATAAATATTTACGGTACTCCCGATGACTTTCATTTTAGGATTGGCCGGGCTAAGTACAAGAACACCAATCTGCCGGTCTATACACATCTGATAGATACAACAAGAAGGAATCTAAGCGAATATATTGCCAATATGTATAAACGGGGTATAGATGAGATTCTTAAAGCCGTTAATGGGGAGAATGAGGCTGTAAATAATCTTCGGCTTGCAGTGGCAGACAGTAGTACCACCAACGGTGACAATGCTACCGGGGCAGTAAATGCAGATGCCATAGAGGAGCTGTCAGAGGAGGAGAAGAGGCAGCTTAAAGAGTATGAAAAGATTGCTTCTGCCCAAAGCAAGAGCTCAGAGGAGCTTTACAAGGCAGAGAGGGGTATTGCAGAGGTAAGTACACAGCAGAAAATAAGGATGCCGGAGATTAGCTCCCCGGCATCCAAGAAATCCAAAAAGAATTAACGATATATCTATTTTGCCTTTCTTTGCCATCCTGCCGTGTGGACGGCCATTGCAGTAAAGAGGACATTAAGAAATGACTAAACACCTTTGGTGTAGTTGCTTATAATATTAAGTATAACCTCATACGCCTTGTTCATGCTCTCAACAGGCAGATATTCCAATTTGCCGTGAAAATTGTGCCCACCTGCAAAGATATTAGGGCATGGAAGCCCCATAAATGAGAGTCTTGCGCCATCTGTACCGCCTCTTATCGGCTGTATTACAGGCTTTATGCCGGCATCCTCCATTGCCTTTATTGCAATATCTATAACCTGTTTGTGAGGCATAACCTCCTCTCTCATATTATAATACTGGTCTTTCATCTCCAAAGCAGCGGTTCCCTCTCCAAACTTACAGTTAATAAAGTTTACCGCCTCCTGCATCATCCTCTTCTTCTCCTCAAACTTATCCATGGAGTGGTCTCTTATAATATACAGAATATCAGCCTCTTCAACAGTCCCCTTAATGCCCGTTACATGAAAGAAACCCTCATAATCCTGAGTAAATTCCGGACGTTGCTCAACAGGAAGCAGAGCGTTAAGCTCCATTGCAATAAGGATAGCATTTATCATCTTGTTCTTTGCATAGCCGGGATGCACATTCCTCCCCTGAATATGTATCTTTGCAGAGGCTGCGTTAAAATTCTCAAACTCAAGCTCGCCTATCTTTCCGCCATCCATGGTGTAGGCATATTTGGCTCCAAACTTGGCAACATCAAAATAATCCACACCATGCCCAATCTCCTCATCTGGAGTAAAACCAATCTTAATCTCCCCATGCTTGAACTGCGGATTCTCAATAATATACTGCGCCATCTGCATAATCTCTGCAACACCGGCCTTGTCATCTGCACCAAGCAGCGTAGTGCCGTCTGTTGTAATAATGGTCTGCCCCTTATAATCCTCAATCTCAGGGAAATCCTTAACGGCAATCTTAATCCCCAACTTCTCGTTAAGGATAACATCTCCCCCCTTGTAATTCTCAATAATCTTAGGCCTTATATCCTTGCCAGAGGCATCGGGAGCTGTATCAACGTGTGCAATAAACCCCACAGCAGGTACCCCTTTCCCATTCTCCCCCAAATTAGAGGGGATAGTTGCCATAACATAGCCGTATTGGTCTACAGTGGTCTCAATACCCATATCCGTAAGCTCATCTGCAAGCATTCTAAGCAGAGTCCACTCACACTCTGCACTTGGAAAGCTATTGCTGTTGGGATCTGAGGTTGTTTCAACCGTTACATACCTTAGAAATCTGTCTGTCAGTTTTTCCATATCTTTATCGCTTTGAAGCCAAATAAAAAGGCAACTACTGCGTTACGCCCAATTTTTAGTCCCACATACCTTAAGTACGCCCCGGGCTATAATTCGCAAGCCTTGTATTTGCACATTTTATTCGGCTTCTATTAAATTCATTTTAAAAAACCATTTTAATAAGCTAACATCATTGGTTATTTGCTTTCTTAAGGGATGCTCTAATCAGATAAACAATAAGCAGAGCATACATCAGCAAGCCGAGATAACCTGCCGGAGCAGATTCTAACCATGCTCTGCTTCCCGATATTGCAGAAAGGTCTACATTGGCAAACTTAAGACCTGCACTTACAACACCCATGAGAGCGCCACCGGCAATAAATCCCGATGCAAGCAGTGTCCCCTTCTCGTTGCGAGCCTTGTTAACCTCCTCATCCCGGCTTCTTGTACTAACAAACCATGCAACTGCGCCACCTACCAATAGAGGCAGGTTCAAATCTAACGGAATAAACATACCAAGCGCAAAAGCCAAAGCAGGAACCTTGAAGATGGTAAGCACAACAGCCAATACTGCACCAATACCGTAAAGCAGCCAAGGAGCGCTTCCTCCACTCATAAGCGGTTCTATAACAGCAGCCATGGCATTAGCCTGAGGCGCAACAAGCGCACCCTCTCCTGTAAAGCCAAAAGTCTTGTTAAGAATCAGCATAACACCTCCAACAGTAGCAGCGGCAACCAGTGTTCCAAGGAATTTCCAAGACTCCTGTTTAAGCGGAGTACTCCCAATCCAGTACCCAATCTTCAGGTCTGTAACAAAAGCACCGGCAACAGACAGTGCTGTACATACAACACCTCCAATGATAAGTGCGGCAGTCATTCCGGCCGTCCCTTTAAGACCGCAGGCAACCATAATCACAGAACCAAGTATAAGGGTCATGAGTGTCATACCGCTAACAGGATTTGAGCCAACAATTGCAATGGCATTTGCAGCCACCGTTGTAAAGAGAAATGCAATTATGGCAACAACAAGCAGAGCTATTATTGCATGGAACAGATTATCTACAACCCCAAAATAGAAGAATACAAAGATTACAATAAGGGTAGCTATAATACCAATTGCAATAATCTTCATAGAGAGGTCTCTCTGTGTCCTTAGAGCCTTTTCTGCCGCTGCATCCTTTTTCCCCTTAAACTCCTTAACGGCAAGACCAAGTGCAGACTTTATTATACCGGCAGATTTTATTATTCCAATAATGCCGGCGGTAGCAATACCACCAATACCAATATGCCTTGCAAACTCCTTAAAAATCTCCTCGGGAGCCATCTGCCCAACAGCGGTAGCCATTCCTGTATTCATAAAGTCGAGAACCTGATTGCCAAACAGAATATTCATTCCCGGAACAATTACAAACCACACAAGGAACGAACCGCAGCAGATAATAAAAGCATATTTAAGCCCAATGATATAGCCCAATCCAAGAACGGCAGCTCCGGTATTCAGCTTTAGAATAACCTTTGCCTTATCTGCAATTGCCTCTCCAAAAGGCAGAATCCTCGATGTAAACGTTTCGCTCCACCATCCGAACGATGAGACAACAAAATCATAAAGACCACCCACAAGACCGCTTATGGCCAGCATTTTTGCACTGTTTCCGCCACTCTCTCCGCTAACAAGAACCTGAGTGGTTGCAGTAGCCTCCGGAAAAGGATATTTGCCATGCATATCGGAGACAAAATACTTTCTAAAAGGGATTAAAAAGAGGATACCAAGCACTCCTCCAAGCAGAGAGCTAAAGAATACCTTCATGAAATCTACAGAAAGTTCCGGATATTTGGCCTGCAAGATATAGAGAGCCGGCAGTGTAAATATTGCACCGGCCACTATTGCTCCGGAGCAGGCTCCGATAGACTGTATAATCACATTCTCTCCAAGTGCGTTTTTGCGTTTGCAGGCCCCAGACAAACCTACGGCAATAATGGCAATAGGGATAGCAGCCTCAAACACCTGCCCAACCTTTAGGCCAAGGAATGCAGCGGCTGCAGAGAAGAGCACTGTCATTACAAGACCAATGGAGACAGACCAAAAGTTAACCTCGGGGTAGTTTTTATCGGGACTCAAAATAGGGATATATTTCTCTCCCGGTTTAAGTTCGCGAGTGGCGTTTTCAGGCAGCGCCACCTGTTTCTGATTGTTGTTGCTCATTGTATCTATTTTTATCGTATATTTATGTTGTCTACGCAAAAAGAC
>CAVHKR010000121.1:0-4843 GCA_963636615.1 Acutalibacteraceae bacterium
AGAGATTTTAAATCTCCAATCAATTTAATTGAGGATTTGTTAAACATAATTATTAACTAACAAACTAACCTATGTTAAAAAAAATCAGTAGCACAAGTTTTAGGCTTGTGGTTTTAGTCGTGGCTATTCTGATGGGATCATTAGAATTGGCTGCCCAGAACATTAACGTTAAGGGAGTTGTAAAGGACACTAATGGAGAGCCTATCATTGGAGCCGGTGTCCAGGTAGTTGGAACGAAGTTGGGCGTTGCAACTGATGTTGATGGTAGTTACACCATCTCTGCTCCCAAAAACGGAACTCTTAAAATTACATCTTTGGGATATAAGGATGTAACAGTAAAAATCAACGGACGTGCAACGGTAAACGTTGTAATGGAGGAGGATGCCGAGATGCTTAAGGAGGCTGTCATCACAGCTGAGTTTGGTATGAAACGTGTGGCAAGAGCTGTTGGTTCTGCCGTTCAGAATGTAAAGGCCTCTGATATTACAGAGTCTGGCCGTGAGAGCTTCGTAACTGCACTGCAGGGACGTATTGCCGGTATGACAGTTACCTCTACAGGAGGCGCTCCGGGAGCTTCAACATCTGTTGTATTAAGAAGTATCACCTCTATTTCCGGTAGTAACCAGCCTCTTTATGTTGTGGATGGTGTTCCTATGAACAACTCTACATTTGATCCATCTTCCGGATTTGCTGTGGCAGACCAGGTGGGAACTGCAAACTTGGACTTTGCATCCCGTGGTAACGATATTAACCCGGAGGATATTGAGTCTATGACAGTCCTTAAAGGTGCGGCTGCAGCTGCTCTTTACGGGTCGGATGCTTCTAATGGTGCTATTATCATTACAACAAAGAAAGGTTCTGCAGGGAAAGGCAAAGTATCGTACAGCAACTCTTTCCGTTGGGATAAGGCTTATGGCTATCCTGAGATTCAGACAGAATTTGCAAATGGTGCATACGGTGTAACCAACTACTATTATACAAGCAGATTTGGAGGTAAGTATCCGGATGGGATAAAGTTATATGATAATATTAGTTCTGTTCTTCAGACCGGTTTCTCCCAGACACACAATGTGTCTGTTGAGGGTGGTACAGATAAGATTACTGTGCGTGGAGCTGCATCTTATCTTGATCAAAGTGGTGTTGTAAAGACAACTAACTATAACAGATTGAACATTACCTTGTCCGGTAGGGCCGAGATTACCAAATGGTTGAATTTTGAATCTACTTTGGGTTATACCTCTACAGAGAATACAAAATCTACAAAAGGTAGCGCCGGGCCTCTATACAGTGCTGTTAGATGGCCTCTTACAGATGATATGTCAAATTACATTACGGCCGATGGCAGAATGAGTGTTCCATCGCTCTATACAGACTACGACCTCCTCAATCCGCTATATGCACTCTATAAGAATGTTAATTATGATGAGAGTGATCGTATTATGGCAAATGTGGCATTGAACGTTACTCCATCTAAGCATACTTATATAAGGGCAACATTGGGCTGGGATGTTGGTATGCAGAAATTCCAATATCATGTTCATCCATATTACGGGAATCAAACTAAAGCCTCTTATGGCAAGGGTTCGTACAATCTTACAAAGGCTAATTTTACAGATCAGACTTTAAACGTTTTGGCAGGATATAACAATGAGTGGGGTAAATTCACATTCTCTGCTCAGGTTGGTTATCACCAGCAGGAGAATGCCAATGATAACTTGGCAACCAGCGGTTCTAATTTCCAGGTGGCAGATTTCTATAGTATAGCAAACTGTGATGCCCAAACTGTAACAACCAGTACTCACGCCACAAAACGCCGCGTACAGGCTATTTCCGGGCAGGCAGAGTTTGGTTATAATAATATGGCATTCATTACACTCAGAGCAAGAAATGACTGGTCTTCTACATTACCGGTAGATAACAGATCTTATTTCTATCCTGCAATTGAGGGATCATTTGTTGCAACTGAGCTTCCATTTATGAAACAGCAGGACATAGTCTCTTATTTTAAGCTTCGTGGTGCTATTGCACAGGTTGGTAAAGATGCCAGCCCTCTTGCAATCTATCCGTCACTTCAGGCGGTAGAGGATCAGGGAGGTGGATTCCGCTATGGATGGTATGGCCCTAACGAGAAGCTTAAACCAGAGATGACTACTTCATACGAGGTTGGAGCTGAGGCTCGTTTCTTGAATGACAGGGTAAATGCAGATTTTACATACTATTGGACAAGGTGCGAGGACCAGTATATTACAGGTTTTAGATTGAGCTATGCAACTGGATTTGTGCTTAATAATATGAATGTTGGAACATTTACAACACACGGTTGGGATCTTCATGTAGATGCAGATATTATGCGTACACAGTTTGGTTTGCGTTGGAATCTGGGTGTAAACTTATCATCTTCTACATCTAAAGTAACGTCATTGCCAGACAACGTTTCTGAGTATTACAATGCATATACATGGCTTTCCGGCAACTTAAGGAACGGTATCTCTGTAGGACATCCTGTTACAACCATGACAGGTCTTGCATACCAGAGAAATGACAAGGGAGATATTCTTATAGATCCAAGTTCCGGACTTCCATTGGTAGATTCCAAGTGGAGTATATTGGGAGACAGACAGCCTAAACTGGAATATGGTATTACCACAAATGTTTCATTCAAGGGATTCCGCCTGTCGGCTCTGTTCTCCGGAAGATTTGGGGCAACGGTTGTTAATGCAACTAAACGTGATATGATGGGTACCGCTTCGAGTTGGGAATCTGTTAAATTGCGTAAGAGCGGCCCTGTAGTATTTAAAGGTGTTCTAAAGAACGGCTTGGAGAATACAGATAATCCTACAGTTAATAACATAGCTGTCACTTACGCAAATTTTGGTTCTAATGTATACAAGGGTGGTGATGAGGATTGGTTAGAGAAAGATGTGAATTACCTGCGATTGGCTGAGTTGAGACTTTCATATACGGTTCCTGCCAATTGGCTTACAAGGGTGACCGGCAAGTTTGTACAGAGCGCAAATGTATGGGTTAAGGCAAATGACCTTGTAACTTGGACAAACTATTCAGGTATAGATCCTGTAGGAAACTCAAACTCTGCTGCCCTTGGTGGTTCCGGTGGTATCGGAATAGACTATTGGGGAATTCCAAACCCTCGCGGTTTTTCTATGGGCATAGGTTTAACATTCTAAGCTAAAATGAGAATAAGATTATGAAAAAAATATTAACTATACTTTTATTGGCAGTAGTTGCATTTTCAAATACAAGTTGCGATGATTACTTGGATGTGAACAAGAATGTAGATGCCCCGGATTATGTAGAGGCTGAGTTATACCTCTCCGGAATTGAGTCTGCATGGCAGGGCTGCTATTGGGATATAAGGGCAATAGGGCCTCTTTCCCAAATGTTTGGAACAAGCGGTTATACAAGTTTTGCTAATCACTCTTATTCTGCAGGTTCAGATGCTGCAGGTGAGATGTGGAGAGTAACCTATTTCCTTCAGGGAATGAACTTGGAGAATATGATAAACCAGGCCATAGAGAAAGAGGCTTGGACTTTGGCCGGTATAGGTTATGCTATTAAGGCTTATTCTTGGGACTACCTTACAAAGATGCATGGCGAGGCTCCTATGAAGGATGCCTTTGTTGAGGGCCTTCTATCTCATGACTATGATAGTCAGGCAGATATATTTGAGCAGGTTAGGGCTTGGGCTAAAGAGGCTATCTCTTATCTTGAGAAAGAGGATAATTGTGCATACACATTATCTCTAAAGACTGCAGATATGATTTATGGCGGAGATAAGGATAAATGGAAGAAGTTTGCTCATGGTGTGATTGTAAGAAACCTTGCAGCTCTGACCAACAAGTCTGATTTCTCTTCTAAGTATGCAAATGAGTTGTTGGAGCATGCTGCACTTGCTATTCAGACAAATGCAGACAATGCAACTCTACAGAGAGATGGTGGTGGAGCGGAGGCGCTGTTCTCTGGTTACAATAACGCTTGGGGTGTCTACAGAGGTGTGGGTACCGATGGCTATTGGGCATTTGACTGGGCTGTTGAGGTAATGACAGGAACAGTTCCTGAGTACGATGAAACTTCAGGAGACAGGGTAGATGCAGATATTAAAGAGGGAGAGGATACTCCCGATGCTAAATTCCCATTTAAATTGGTTGCAAAACAGATTGTTACAGATACATCTAAGGTTGTTGGGCACTTTGACCCTCGTGTAGTGGCAAAGGTCGGTTGTATGGATGACAGATATTATAAGAATATAGACAATGCAGACAGTATTAAGGCAAGAGTCTATTACGGTTCTTCATTTACATCTTCTGCCGGACCTATTGCTACCTGTGCAAATCTTTGGGGTACAAGATCCGGAGGCTATTCTTCGTCTGGTACATACGATGGAGATGGAAGATGGCTTTACAGAAATGATGCACCGTACATTATTATGACGGCATCAGATATTAAATTCTGCGTGGCCGAGACCAACTGGAAACTTGGTAACAAACAGGCGGCTTTGGATGCTTGGAAAGAGGCTGTTAAGTTAGACGTAGATTTTACAGGGTTATATCTTGTTCCTGGCAGTTACAAGTCAAGCGGTACTGTAGATAATAGTGGCAATGATGTGCCGGTTCTTGGAGGCGGTCTGCCGGGTGGTGATATGATTACCAAAGATGTGTACAAACAACTGGCTGAGGAGTATAAGGCCGGTCCTTATGTAGATGGAATGACATTGGCAGATTTCTCGTTGTCTCATATTATGATGCAGAAGTTTGTTGCAATGTTCCCATACGGTGCTCCCGAGGTGTGGGTTGATATGCGTAAATATCACTATGACCTTAAATAC
>CAVHKR010000122.1:0-4818 GCA_963636615.1 Acutalibacteraceae bacterium
CAGGTAGACCAGAAATGGGATACAGATGAGACAAAGGTTTATAAAGGATATTATCTGAAACCTGCACAGGTTGAGTATAGAAGAGGAACATACGATGTTAAGAATGAAGGTGCTCCATGCTACAGAATACGTCCAAGATACAATTCGGAATATATGTGGAATGTCCCTTCTCTCGAGAAGCTGAAACCTATTAGCGGAACGGCAGACAATTACCATTGTTCAATACCTTGGTTTGCTTATCCGGGAGATTATCCTGTATCTAAATAGAGATTTTAAATTTTAATATTTTAGCAAAATGAAAGTTATTAAATATCTAACATACATATTGGCTCTGTCATTGGTTTTCTCGTGCGACAAACATGAGATAATGTACAATACAGAAGATGTAGATGCAAATACAGCGGAGTTTCAGCTGCACTATTTTGAGCCGGTAAACAATGTTGCTGCAAATTATATAGACTCTGTGTTTGTTAATGATGTCCTTTATTCAAGCGTTAACGGGTCTGGGCAGTTGTTGCCTTATAACGGTGTCCCCGGTGGCGGTGTGGGCAGATTCTTTGCGGTTAAGGCCGGACAGGTTAATTTTAAATTTTATAGAAAAGGACAGGTAGTTTATAATGAGACTGTTACTTTAAACACCGGCAAGCAGAACGTGTTTGTTCATAATCTGTCTAAAGCTCCGGTGGTTTTAGATAACCAGTCACCTTATAACGACATTACCCATGCAACAGGAACTGTAGACAATTGGAATACAGACTCTATTGCAACGGTTAAGTTCTGTAATTTCCTTTATGAGGATGCTACAACCCCTTATCAGGGTAAGATACAGTACCAGTATGAGGATGTCAGAACCAAAGAGTGGAAGAATCTTGGCAATCCTGTTGGCTTTGGCGAGGCAACAGACAGAATTACAATCAAGGTTGTAAAGACTGTATTTAACAGCAGCGGATATTGTGTGGTTAACTATAGAATGCTCGACGAATCAGGAGAGATTCTAAAGGTTATGAACAGCTCCGGTAAAATGGTTAATTACAGCGATTGGTGGACTGCCTACATTGGTCGTGCTTATATGCATATTTATGGCGGAATAAGGACTGCCAAGCCTGTTTCAACTGTTAAACAGTGGTATTCACTATAAAAATTTAAGGTTCTTCCCGATGGCTATCGGGAAGGGCTTTTATTTAAAATAGAAAATGGTTATGAAGAGAGGTTTAATTATGCTTTTGGTAATGTTATTGGCATTACCTATGGCTGCTCAGAAACTTTCTAAAGAGGAGAAGGCTGCATTGGCAAAGGCTCAGTATGAGAAGGCGTTAGATGCCATTAACTCTAATAATTTTGTAATTGTTCCGGCTTCTTACCAAAATTCGGATGGGGATGTTGAGACAAATACAGATAACAGCAATCTTTTGTTGGTTCAAGGGAAACAGGTCTTTCTTCAGGGGAGAATAGTTTGTGACAACAGTTATAATAATGTTGCAGAGGCAACGGAGTATGATGTTAATGTAGATAAAAAAGGAAACATAAAGCTTAAAATGATTGTTCAGGGGAGAATGGTTAAGGGAACTTATACTATTTCTGTGAGGAACAACGGTAATAATGCGGATGTTATCTTTAACCCTCAGAGCGGAGGTACTACAAGGCGGTTTACCGGCCCTGTTACCCCTCCAAGCGAAACATCATATAATAAAAGGGCAAACCCAATGTAATATTGGATAAGGATTTAATAGTTAGGCCTGCATCAGATCATATATCTTTTGCAGGCTTTGCTTTTATTGGATATTGTCTCTAAGAACCAATGCGTTGGGGAATTCGGGTTTAATCAGTTCCAAAGTGCGTATAGCGTCTGACTTGTTTTTGAAGTCTCCAACAGATACGGAAAAGTAGGGATTGTTGTATGTTCTATAGGCAGGAATGTTTGGAAACAGTTCTGTAAACTTGGTTAGCACGGTCTCTGAGTTATTTCTGGCAGATTGTCTGTTGTCAAAGAAAATCCTTATACGATAGCCGTAGTTCTTTTTGTGTTTGTTCTGCCTAATGTGATATTCCATTGCCTCGTTCATCTTTGGACTTTGATGCACGGTAATCTCCCCCTTTCTATTGAAAAAATTGTATGATTGCGCGTTAAGCCTGCCGGGGAGAGTAACTGCCAAGACTATTGCGGATAATATTATTGCTGTAATTCTCATTATTTTTAGGCCGTTGTCTAATTAGCATTCAGTATGGCCTGTCTGCTTTTTATTATGTTTATTACCTGTTCTCCCGATACGGATACCTTTAATCTTTTTCTCATACATCCTGCCTTAATCTGCCCCTTTATATCTGCCATAAAATCTTGAGGATTAACATTTTTATATGAAAACCCCATGATTATGGCCTGCTTAGCATCAAATAACCTTACCCTGAACTTGCCATAAACACGTCCCATTTGCAATTGCTGAATATTTATAGGTTCCATAAGCTCTGCCTCGGCAAATTTTTTCCCTTTTCTATATACCAACGTGTAGAATTCGTCAGATGCGAACCTCTTGTTTACAGGGTTTTCAACAGTGGCGCCAACCGTTACTTCATAATCTGTGGGCGAGACGGTTTTTATATTCTCTATCTTAAACTCAGAAAACTGAGGTAGTTTGTTCGGGTTATTGAAATTAACGCAACTTGCAGCTGTCAACACAATGAAAGCAAGAAGCAGATATTTAATCTTACTCATTCTATTTTGATTTAAAGCTACAAATTTAGGAAATTCTTTCTTCACAAACTATGCTTAGGGACTGTTTTAAAATTCTTGATTATCTTTGCGTTGCTTTGGGGCGATAGAAAATGTGAGGCAGAAAGAGGCGTTAAATAGTTAACAAGATGGATTTTAAGCAAGTTAAACCTATTCTCGATACAACAAAACCGCAGATTTTTATTGAAACTTACGGTTGTCAGATGAATGTGTATGACAGCGAGGTGCTGCTGTCACTGCTTCAGGATGCCGGATACTCTCTGTGCAATGATATTGAGAATGCTGATGTTATATTTGTAAATACCTGTTCCATAAGGGATAATGCAGAGCAGCGAATAAGAGGAAGATTAGACTATTTTCTTCAGTTAAAGAAAAGACGAGAAAAGTTGTCGGTAAACATGCCGCTAACCGTTGGCATTCTTGGCTGTATGGCGGAGCGTCTTAAAGATAAGTTGTTGGAACATCCTGCGGTTGATATAGTTGCAGGGCCGGATTCTTACCGAGAGATGCCAAAACTGTTAGAAAACCTTAGAGGAGGGGACAAACAGATTAATACACTTCTGCTTCCCGATGAAACTTATGCAGACATTACCCCTATACGTATGGATAAGAACGGGGTCTCTGCCTATATCTCTATTATGAGAGGATGCAACAATATGTGCTCTTACTGTGTTGTACCATATACAAGAGGAAAGGAGAGGAGCAGAGATCCCCGGAGTATAATAAGGGAGGCTAAGGAGTTGTATGTTAACGGGTATAGGGAGGTAAGCCTTTTGGGGCAGAATGTAGACTCTTACCACTGGGCTGATCCCGATAATCCTACGCATACTACAGATTTTGCGCAGTTGCTGGAGGAGGTGGCGCTTATAAGTCCCAAGTTAAGGGTGAGATTTTCTACCTCGCATCCAAAGGATATGAGCAACGGGGTTCTCTATACAATGGCAATGTATCCGAATATATGCAATCATATTCATTTGCCTGTGCAATCGGGAAGCGATATTATGCTTGCAAAGATGAACAGAAAATACACAAGGGAGTGGTACTTGGAGAGGATAGCAAAGATTAGGGAGATACTGCCGGATTGTGCAATAAGTACGGATATTATTGCCGGGTTCTGCGGTGAGACGGAGCAGGACCATAGAGAGACACTCTCTCTTATGGAGGAGGTTGGGTATGATTATGCTTATATGTTCCAATATTCCGAAAGGCCTAACACAAAAGCTGCCAGACATTTTGAGGATGATGTGCCTCCCGATGTAAAGACAAGCAGACTTAATGATATAATCGAGTTGCAGGGGAGGTTGTCTTTGGCTGCAAACCAGAGATGCCTTGGCAGGGAGTATGAGGTGCTTATAGAGGGTACATCAAAGAGGTCTTCTGAGCAGCTTAATGGGAGAACACCCCAAAACAGGATGGTTGTGTTTGACGGTAAAGGGCATAAGGTTGGGGATTATGTTACTGTAAAGATTAGTGGATGTACGTCGGCTACTCTTCTTGGAGAGATAGTTGAATAAAATATTAAGATTATGACAAAGATGAAGACCGTTTACCTCGGCGGATTAAGAAACGAGGTTGAACATTTGCAGAGCGGTACCAAATTGGTTACAGATGCTCCGCTTGACAATCATGGAAAGGGTGAATCGTTCTCACCTACAGACCTTTTTGCCTCCTCTTTAGGGTGCTGCATGCTTACCATAATGGGTATATCGGCAGAGAGTTACGGATTTAATATCGATGGAGCAACCATAGAGACCGAAAAGGTTATGGGAACTAATCCGCGCAGGATAGTTGAGATAAAGCTCGATATTCATTTCCCTGAGGGGGCAAACTACACGGATCAGCAGAAGCGTCTTATAGAGTCTGCGGCTCGTACCTGTCCTGTTGCAAACAGTCTTAATCCGGAGATAAAAAAGACCATTACATTCAATTATCGGTAATTTTGGGAGGGTTTTGAGGGGGTAAGATTATTTTTTGTTTTCTAAAAAATAATCTTACCTTTGCAATCCCAACGCGGCCACGCCCAGATGGCGGAATTGGTAGACGCGCTGGTCTCAAACACCAGTGAAGCAATTCGTGCCGGTTCGACCCCG
>CAVHKR010000123.1:0-4678 GCA_963636615.1 Acutalibacteraceae bacterium
CAGGTCTACAAAGAAACTTTTATTTTTATACTGTTGCTCTCTTACGTAGCTCTCTATTGCATTGGAGAAGTTATTGAGATGTCCGTAGACTGTTACATAACCGTTTGGATGGGTAATATAGAGGCCGTTGCCATATCCGCTTCCGCTAACGGTAATTCTTGATACATAACCGTCTGCGGCTGCCACTACCTCTGCTCCACTCACTCCACCTATTCTGAAATCTATTCCGCCATGGAAGTGATTGCTTCTAAGCTCTCCGTAATCTCCCGACAGGCTCATAGGTATCTTTAATGGATAGATGAATCGATAATTGTCTGCTTGTGCATAAACAGAAAAGCCACTCGCTGAAAGGCAAATGGCAATTGCTGTAACTATTTTTCTTAAAGTTATCATTGTTTGGAACCTAAATAACCGTTAGTTAAACAGTTTCTTTAATCTGTTATAAAAATCCCTATCCTCTGACGACGGGGCAGGCTTAAAGTTGGGCGAATTTTTCAGTTTCTCAAATATGGCTTTTTCCTCTGCCGTAAGGTTCTGGGGTGTCCATACCTGAACATAGACCAAGAGGTCTCCCCTCCCGTATCCGTTTATATCGGGAATACCTTTTCCTTTTAGTCTTAGTATCTTACCTGATTGTGTGCCGGCAGGAATCTTTATCCTTAGTCTGGCGTTTACCCCCGGAACATCTACGTTTGCTCCCAAGGCTGCATCTGACATGCTCACAAAGAGTGTATAGATGAGGTCGTTGCCATCTCTCTGCAGCTCTGTGTCGTTCTCCTCCTCTATCACAACCAACAGGTCTCCCGGTATGCCTCCGTTCCTTGCGGCATTCCCTTTTCCTTGTACTGTAAGTTGCATGCCGTCTGAAACTCCGGCCGGTATTCTAAAGGTAATCTCCTCTGAATCCTTTACCAATCCTGTTCCGTGACACTGAGGGCATGGGTTTGTTATCACTTTACCCTCTCCATGACAACGAGGACATTCGCTCTGTGTCTGCATCTGTCCAAACATGCTGTTGACAACCTTAGTGACAACACCGCTGCCATGACATGCATCGCAGCTCTTTATGTCTGCATTTGACTTGCCTCCTTTGCCTCCACAATCGGGACACAAAACATATTTGTTTATCTTTATTTTCTTGTCAACCCCGTTCATTATATCGCTGAGGTTAACTTTTACTCTTATTCTTATGTCGCTTCCACGCTGTACTCTGCGTCCCCTGCTGCCTCCAAAACTGCTGAATCCGCTAAATCCTCCGCCAAAATGTCCTCCAAAAATATCTCCGAATTGGCTGAAAATATCCTCCATGGAGAATCCGCCTCCGCTAAATCCTCCGGCTCCTCCTGCTGCTCCGCCCATCCCTGCATGTCCAAACTGATCGTATCTCTGTCTTTTATCTGGATTGCTAAGCACATCGTAAGCCTCGGCTGCCTCCTTGAACCTCTCTTCGGCCTCCTTGTCTCCCGGATTTTTATCGGGATGATACTTGATTGCCAGCTTTCTGTATGCTTTCTTTATCTCGTCTATACTTGCTGTTTTGTCAACGCCAAGCACCTCATAATAGTCTCTTTTTGCCATCTTGTCAGCATGATTAATATTTTTAAGATTATGCCCCCACTACTACTTTGGCAAATCTTATAACTTTACCGTTTAGCATATATCCCTCCTGCACTACATCTATCACCCTGCCTTTCTGCTCCTTGTCTTCTACAGGAAACTGGGTTACAGCCTCCATGTCGTCTGTGTTGAACGCCTTGCCTTTTGCCTCTATCATTGTAAGGCCTTTTACCTTGAGGAATGCTGTCAATTTATTGAGTATAAGCTCTGTACCCTCTATTGCAGAGGCAGGGGCGTCTGATTCCTTAAGAACCTGTAGCGCTCTGCCGCAATCGTCGAGTACAGGAAGAATCCCCTTTATAACATCTTCAGAGGCTGTTGATATGAGTTCTAATTTCTCCTTTGCCACCCTTCTTCTGTAATTGTCAAATTCTGCTGCAAGCCTTACATATTTGTCATTTGTCTCAACTATCTTGTTTTCGGCCTCCAACAGTTTTTTTTCAGTCTCAGATACTTCAGATTCTGCTGCAGTCTCGGCGTCTGTCTCCTCATCGTCACTGCCACCAACGGCTCCGCTGTCATCTGCCGGCAACTCCTGCTCACTATCTACAGACCGCTTACCGGTCTCAACCTCAACAGTCTCCTCCTCTTTCAGTCCTGCTTCTCCACTACTGTTATTATTCATATCGTTTACAAACTTTTTAAATTTCTTTTTCATGATCTCTTTTTTTCACACTTTTTACGCGCGTAACAGCAAACTCAAAATACAAGCCAAATTGAGAGGATGCCTGCATGCCTCATAAAATGCGTCAAAATGTCAGTTGTTAGACCGCAACTAACCCAAAATGTTTTAACGCCTTTATAACGCCATCGTTATCAACGGTATCTGTAACATAATCGGCAGCGGCCTTAACCGTATCATTGGAATTGCCCATTGCCACCCCTATGCCGGCATGCTTGAGCATTGCAATATCATTGCCCCCGTCTCCAAATGCCATACTGTTGCAGAGTTCAAATCCATAATGTCTTAGCATGGCATCTATACCCACACTCTTGTTTATCCCTTTTATGTTGACATCTGCAAACAGTGTAGTCCACCTGCTCCATTCACAATCAGATAACACCTCATTTACAATTTTTTGCAAGACAGGTTCATCGCCATACACGCAAAGCTGAAAAACATCCTCCTCTATTATCTCTCTTACAGGCTTTTCTACAGGATAAGGGACATGTATCAAGTCTGCCATATATTTTACCACAGGAGCTAAATAGTTTACATACATCTCATCTCTGCACATAAATGAAACCGGCACCTTTTCCCTATCCAACCACTCTGCCAGCGCTTGTAATTCACTCTTTGGAACGGTGTTTTTAAATATCTCATTGCCGTACTCATCAATACAGTAAGAGCCGTTGTAGGTTACAAACCCGTCAAACTCAATATCGTTTAGCACATTGGTCATTGCCAACATCCGGCCTGTAGCTACAAAAGCCTTTATTCCACTCTCTCTCAACTGTTTTATGGCATCTTTAGTGCTCTGCGGCACCAAATGAGTGTTAAAGCTCACCAATGTGCCGTCTATGTCAAAAAAGACAGCTTTAATCCTCTGTTTCATACACTTCTTTTCCTTGTTTCCCGCTTCCCTGCAAATCATCTGTTTTTTTTGCGTACGCAAAGGTATGGCAAACTGCACAAATAAAAAAAAGTTTGAAGATTAACTCTACAAACTTTTCATCTATTATTAGCGCACTGCAGCGGTTCTACAAGCATAACGCAGCAGTTGCCTTGGTAAAGCTAACCCTTTACGCTTTGGTCTCTGTTAGCCGCTGTAAAAGTTGTATAAAAAGTGCAAATGCAAGGCCTGCGAAGCCGAATAACCCGGAGTTTACTCTCGTAAATGAGGAGTTATGAGGCGAGCATAACGCAGCAGTTGCCTTGTTAGACAACTTTTACGCTTTGTTATCAGACCCTAAAACATTAACAATCTTATGCATATAAAGCTGTTTCAGCTTCTCCCTTGCAGGACCAAGATATTTACGAGGGTCAAACTCTTCAGGGTGCTCAACAAGTACTTTTCTTATGGCTGCTGTCATTGCAAGACGGCCGTCTGAGTCTATGTTGATTTTGCAGACTGCTGATTTTGAAGCTGCCCTTAGTTGATCTTCCGGAATACCAATTGAATCTTTTAGCTTGCCACCATAATGGTTAATTTCTGCCACAATGTCTTGAGGAACGCTTGAAGAGCCGTGAAGTACTATAGGGAATCCTGGTATTCTCTGCTCAATCTCATGAAGAATATCCAGACGGATTTGAGGTTTTTGGCCAGGTTTGAATTTGTAAGCACCGTGAGAGGTTCCTATGGAGATAGCCAATGAATCTACTCCGGTTTTCTTAACAAAATCTTCTACTTGATCTGGTTCTGTGTATGTGTGATGCTCAGCTGATACTTCATCCTCTACACCTGCAAGAACACCAAGTTCTCCCTCTACTGTAACATCGTATTGGTGTGCATATTCTACAACTTTCTTTGTTAGTGCAACATTTTCATCGTATGGAAGGTGTGAACCATCTATCATAACAGATGAGAAGCCCATCTCAATGCATGATTTGCAGAGTTCAAATGAATCGCCATGGTCTAAGTGAAGAACTATTGGAACATTACAGCCCAACTCTTTTGCATATTCCACCGCACCTTGGGCCATATATCTTAAAATTGTCTGGTTTGCGTACTTTCTTGCACCACTTGATACCTGAAGAATAACAGGTGATTTTGTCTCAACTGCAGCTTGAACAATAGCTTGCATCTGCTCCATATTGTTAAAGTTGAATGCCGGAATTGCATATCCGCCTTTAACTGCCTTGGCAAACAACTCTCTGCTGTTTACCAAACCTAATTCTTTGTAAGAAACCATATTATACGTGTATTAAATATGTTAAAAAATTCAAATGATCTTGCTATGTTGGAATTGGCGTTGTATGTTGCTCAAAAACCGTGCAAAAGTAGGGATTATTTTTATAATTTTGGGCAAATTTTAGAAGTAATGACAAAAAGCGGCAATAATAACAAGGTTATCATTTTTTGCGCTCCATCCGGATCTGGCAAAAGCACCATAGTAAGAC
>CAVHKR010000124.1:0-4675 GCA_963636615.1 Acutalibacteraceae bacterium
ATCCAATATTTTTGTCGTCTCTTCCGCTTTTAGCCTTAGCCCAATCTCTCTAAACCTCTCTATCTCATCTACATTCTCCTGATTATGAAAAAAAGAATAAACGGAGTCTGCCATAATCTCTCCAAACTCCGGAATTGCGGTAAGCTCCTCTATAGTTGCGCCCATTATCCTGTCTATCTCTTTAAACTCTGCAACAAGGTCTTTTGAAGCTTGTTCGCCTATATTCTTTATTCCAATTGCAAAGATAAACTTATGAAAGGGAATTTGCTTGCTTTCTTCCAATGATTTTCTAAAATTGGCAACAGATTTCTCCTTAAACTTATCCAATGAAAGTAACTGCTGGTCTGTAAGATTGTATAAATCAGAAAGTCTTTTTATATACCCTTTGTTGTACAGTTGTTCTATGGTTGCCTCACCTGCATTTATATCCATGGCCTTTCTACCAATGAAGTGAATGAATCTCCCCTTTATCTGTTGTGGACAACCGTTTGAATTGGGGCAGTACCATTTAGACAGCTCCTCATCTTTTACCAAAGGGGTACCGCAATCGGGGCAATCTGTGGGGAAGCGGAACGGTACAACATTACCTCTTTTAGTTGATTCCACCCTGGTTATTTTAGGTATTATTTCGCCTCCCTTTTCTACGTAGACATAATCTCCAACATGAATATCCAGTTCCTTAATGAACTCTTCGTTGTGAAGAGTTGCTCTTTTTACTATTGTTCCAGATAGATGTACAGGTGCAAGATTGGCTACCGGGGTAATGGCTCCAGTTCTTCCAACTTGATAATCAATGGAAAGCAGTTCCGTTAACGCCTCTTCCGGCTTGAATTTGTATGCTGTTGCCCAACGGGGGAATTTTGCTGTAAAACCCAATGCTTTTTGCAGGGCAAACTGGTTTACCTTTACAACAATTCCATCTGTAGGGTAGGGTAGATCTCTCCTTTTTATATCCCACTCCTTAATGAACTCTATTACTTCATCAATATTTTTGCACTCCTTTGAGTGTTCAGATATGGGAAGTCCCCAACTTTTAGCCTGTAACAGAGACTCTGTCTGTGTTTGAGCATCCTCTCTTGGCGGAATAATATGATAGAGCTTACTCTCTAAACCTCTGCATTTTACAAGTTTAGGGTCTTGTAATTTCAACGAGCCTGCGGCAGCATTCCTTGGATTTGCAAATGGTGTATCCTCCTCCAATTCTCTTTGGTGATTGAGTTTGTCAAATGCCTTGTACGGCATGTATATCTCCCCCCTTATCTCAAATTCATCGGGGTATCCGCTGTTTGGAGTAAGCTCCTGAGGTATGGATGGGATCTGCTTTACATTTACAAGTACATCATCTCCAACAGTTCCGTCACCACGAGTAAGCGCACTCTCCAACTTGCCGTTTTTGTATGTAAGGCAGATGGCTGTCCCGTCAAATTTTAGTTCGCAAGTATATGTGTATGTGGTTGTTGCAACTTTAGAGATTCGGTTGTCAAATTCGTACAGGTTGTTAAAATTATATGTATTCCCCAACGATAGCATTGGATTTTTGTGGGGATACTGATGAAAAACATCCGTTTTATAGAGTTTATTATCCTCTTCTATGTAATTGTCTGTTTTAGAATAATTTTCTGCTTTAGAAGATTTATCACTTTCTGTTATGACAGGTTCTGCTACAGAAGAGAGGTCATTGCCAACTACCTGCGTTGGAGAATCTGCAGTAATAAGTGCCGGAAACATGTTTTCGAGTGATATCAGGTCTTGCATGAGCATATCGTACTCAAAATCAGATATTACAGGGGCGTTCAATTGGTAGTAGTTTCGATTATGTACTCTAATCTCCTTTCTCAGTTGCTCTATCTTTTTTTTAGCCTCTTCTATTTTCATCTTTTTAAATCTCTAAATTATCAAATTTAAACAGCTTTTAATGCTCTGTGTACAAAACTCACAGAGTGTTTACAGTGGAGCCCATAATATAGATAAAAAATTTTAATGTTCTTCACAAAAAGTACCAAAAATAGTAAATTTTCAAAAAACTTCCTAAATTTGCGGCCGGAATTCAGCTCACCTTTTCTGTAAGCCAAATAAGCAGAGTTAAACTTGTTTGAACTATGCCATGGCGAGGAAAAGCTGCACGAATGTGAACTATATAAAAGATATATGGAAAAATCAATTGTAATCTTAACAGGTGGCGGTCCTGCCCCGGGAATGAATACAGTGGTAGGTAGTATTGCCAAAACATTCCTTCAGAACGGATACAGAGTATTGGGATTAAACGGTGGTTATAAGGGTTTGTTCTCACCCAATCCAAACTATTGTCAGATAGACTTTCTATTGGCGGATTGGATTTTCAACAGAGGCGGTTCTTACCTTATGATGAGCAGGTTCAAACCTTCTCAGGAGGATTTCGACAAGCATTTTAACTTGGATTTCTTTAAGGACAACAATATACAGCTGTTGGTTACAGTGGGAGGTGACGACACAGCATCTACTGCAAACAGGATTGCAAAATTCCTAAAAGAGAAAAAATATCACATAGCTAACATTCATGTTCCAAAAACAATTGACAATGACCTTCCTCTTCCGGAAAATATACCTACGTTCGGCTATCAGTCTGCAAAGGCAGCAGGAAGCACTATAGCCACTACGGTTTATGAAGATGCAAGGACAAGCGGAAACTGGTTTGTAGTTGCGGCTATGGGGCGTTCTGCCGGGCACTTGGCATTGGGAATGGCAGCAACAGCCCATTATCCTATGATTGTAATTCCGGAGATGTTCAACAAAACAGAGCTTACAGCCAAGAAAATTCTTAACCTTGCAATATCTGCAATTGTCAAGAGAAAGATTATGGGAATAAAATATGGAGCCATAATGATTTCAGAGGGGGTATTCCATGATATGAGTCAAGAGGAGTTGGAGAAGACAGGCGTCCATTTTTCATATGATGACCACGGACATCCCGAACTTGGAAAAATATCCAAAGCCCAGATGTTTAACGATATGCTTGAGAAAGAGACAACAGAGCTTGGTCTTGGAGTAAAATCCCGTCCGGTAGAGATTGGATATGACGTCAGATGCGTAACCCCAATTGCATATGATCTTATGTACTGCTCGCAACTTGGTATGGGTGTTTACAAACTGTTCGAAGAGGGCGTTACAGGTTGTATGGTCTACATGGATATAGACAATAATATTAAACCTTTATTCCTTGAGGATTTGCAGGATCCTGCTACAGGAAAGATTCCGCCAAGAAGGGTTAACATAAAGACAGACAAGATACAGCAGGTATTCAAATATATCATGAATTATATTACTCCTGCAGACTATGAGGCAGCCAAGAAGTATGTTTCTAATCCGGAGGAGTACGATTTTAAAAAGATCCTTAAATGGTAAAATAACAGGTTCTTAAATTAGGTTTATACAATAGATGACCTGTTGGTTTAATGAAACACAAGAAGTTTATTATATACCAGATACTGCTAAGAGTCTTTGGAAACAGATGCGATAGCCAGGTTTCCCAAGGCTCTTTGGCTTTTAATGGTACAGGAAAGTTTTCGTCTATAACAGATTCTGTTTTAGATTATATAAAAAGCTTGAATGTTACACATATCTGGTATACCGGTGTTATTGAGCATGCCACTTGCGAAGATTTTACAGCCTACAGTATTCCATTAGATAATCCATTGATTGTTAAGGGCTTAGCAGGTTCTCCGTATGCCATAAAAGATTACTTTGATGTAAATCCCTACCTTGCAGATAACCCATCCAAGAGGCTTGGCGAGTTTATTTCATTGATAGAGAAGACGCATAAAACCGGACTCGGAGTTATAATTGATTTTGTACCTAATCATTTGGCAAGAAGCTATCATCAGGACTCAGAGGAGGCACGCAGCCTTTTTGCGCAGTGTAAAAAACCTTTCCCTGCTGATTTTGAGAATAAAAACTTTTATATTCTTTCAGACAGATTCTCATGCCGTAATTTTATAGATTCTGTGCCGGATGTACAGAAAAGATTGTTTCCTGAATATTTAAAACAGCCGGGGAATTGTCATGCTGCTTATTTTTCTGAAACGTTAGGCACTTCTAAAAAGTCAGATGGGTTAAAGAGTGAATATCTCATTTACGAGAATCCTGCCAAAGCAACCGGAAATAACTGTTTTAATGCCGCTCCCAATGCAGGAGATTGGTATGAAACTGTAAAACTAAATTATGGGGTTGACTATAACGGGGCAGACAGGGCTTGCAACTCCTTTTCTCCAATACCGGACACATGGGAAAAGATGAGGGATATTCTCTTATTTTGGTTGAGTCTTGGGGTAGATGGTTTTAGGTGCGATATGGCTGAGATGGTTCCTGTTGAGTTTTGGGAGTGGGTTACTAAGAGAATAAAAGCTAGCTATCCGTCTGTGCTTTTTATTGGAGAGCTTTACAACAGAAGTTTGTATGAGACATATCTCAATAAGGGTGGATTTGATTATCTGTATGACAAGGAGGGACTGTATGACCATCTGAAATCTATATCACAGACATACTCAGTAGAAAACAGTAAATATGTGGCAGACCGTTATGACAATGGCGGTTACAATAGTGGAGAGATCTCTTATATACCACAAGGCCGATTACAAAATATAAAGGCCTCTGCCATAACATCTTGCTGGCAGAATATAAATGATATTCAGAACAGGAT
>CAVHKR010000125.1:0-4659 GCA_963636615.1 Acutalibacteraceae bacterium
GGTTATGGTAGATGAACCATCTCCGGCAGAGAGCATATCAATCCTAAGAGGACTTAAAGAGAAATATGAGAACCACCACAAAGTCCGTATAGAAGATGATGCAATCATAGCCGCAGTAGATCTCTCCAACAGATACATTACCAACCGTTTTCTTCCCGATAAAGCCATAGACCTTGTTGATGAGGCGGCCTCCAAACTCAGATTGGAGATGAACTCAGTGCCGGAGAAAATAGATGAGATGAACCGTAAAATCAAGCAATTGGAGATAGAGAGAGAAGCCATTAAGAGAGAGGGCAAATCTCCAAAATTAGACGACATCAACACCCAATTGGAGCAGCTGAGAGCAGAGAAGAAGGTTGCAGACGCACAATGGAAAGAGGAGAAAGACCTGTTAAGCTCCATCTCAAAAAAGAGACAGGAGATAGATGACCTTAAAACCGAAGCAGACATTGCAGAACGCAACGGAGACTATGCAAAAGTTGCAGAGATAAGATACGGCAAGATAGGAAAGTTACAGGAGGAGATAAACACCTTGGCCCAGAAAAAAGCAGATAACCCCAATCCGCTCATAAACGAAGAGGTTACCCCAGAAGATATTGCAGAGGTGGTAGCCAAATGGACAGGCATACCTGTAAAACGTATGCTACAAAGCGAGAAAGAGAAGCTGCTTCACTTAGAAGAGGAGCTGCACAAAAGAGTCATAGGGCAGGATGAGGCAATAAAGGCTGTTGCAGATGCAGTGCGCAGATCCCGCGCAGGATTGCAGAATGAGAAGAGACCTATAGGCTCGTTTCTCTTCCTTGGAACCACCGGTGTGGGCAAGACAGAATTGGCAAAAGCACTTGCAGAGTTCCTGTTTAACGACGAAAACCTTATGACAAGGATAGATATGTCTGAATATCAGGAGAGTTTTGCCGTTACAAGACTCATTGGTGCACCTCCGGGATATGTAGGATACGACGAGGGGGGACAGCTTACAGAAGCTGTAAGAAGAAAACCATACTCTGTAGTACTGTTTGATGAGATAGAGAAAGCTCATCCCGATGTATTCAATATCCTGTTGCAGGTACTTGATGACGGACGTCTTACAGACGGCAAGGGCAGAACGGTAAACTTTAAGAACACCATCCTTATCATGACAAGTAATGTTGGCGCAGATATTATCCAAAGCTACATGAACAAGATAAACGATGTCAACAAATCTCAGGCTCTTGCAGATTGTAAGAATGCTGTTTTGGAGGTTCTTAAGAGAAGCGTAAGGCCGGAGTTCCTTAACCGTATAGATGAGGTTATAATGTTCCAGCCTCTGAGCGAGAAGGATATTAAGGATATTCTTATGCTTCAGATAGATCAGATTAAGGATCTGCTTGCCGAGAAAGAGATACAGATAGACTTTACAGAGTCGGCTCTAAACTATCTCGCATCCAAAGGCTTTGATATAGCCTACGGAGCAAGGCCAATAAAGAGACTGCTGCAGAAAGAACTTATAAACGAACTTGCAACCAAGATTATTGCAGGCCGGATAACCAAGGAGCATGCAATAACAGTAGACTACAACAACGGAAAGCTGGAATTCGTTAATAAGTAAGACCCCGGTAGCAGAACTTACTAACGCAGGAGGATGACCAGAAATGAGATGAACCCCAAAAGTTAGACAAATTATTATACCTGCGTAAAAACTGTGATTATCAAACCATTATAGCAAATAGCCACTATCGGCATTTATAATTGTTAGGATTACAATGATTTACGCATTAACACAGATAACACAAATAATAAAACAATGTAAACACTCATAATTGTTGTAAATTTGCACCCGTTATGAGATACTTAAAGAGACTATTGGCAATGACGGGCGTGTTGTTATTATCCGCAGCCGCTGCCACAACATATACCCATGCAGATAATAATCTGCCTCCCGACAAAAAATATGGAGACTATAGAGACAACCCAAGGATTCGCCATCAGGCAGATTCTGTACTCAAAACACTATCCCTTAGGGAGAAGATAGCACAGATAATAATTATAGCATATCAGACAAACGATTCACCCCAGACCAAGAGATTACAAAACCGCCTTATCAAGGATGAGGGACTTGGTGGGGTGATTATCATGAATGACCCGTTAGACGGCGCCATAAAAAGGCTCAACGAGTTTCACGGAATAGCAAAGACACCGCTGCTTGTTACCATAGACGGAGAGTGGGGAGTCTCCATGAGGTTTGATGAAGTGCCCGTGTTCCCAAGACAGATGCAGTTAGGAGCGTTAAGCTCAGATTCCCTTGTGTATGAAGTTGGCAAGGCACTTGGAGAGGAGTGCAACAAACTTAACATACATGTAAACTTTGCTCCCGATATAGATATAAACAATAACATAAACAACCCTGTAATAAATACCCGCTCATTTGGAGAAGACAGGGAGAAAGTGGCAAAATACGGCATTGCCCTAAACAGAGGAATGGCATCAATGAACGTTGCCGGTTCTGCAAAACATTTCCCGGGCCATGGAGACACAGATGTAGACTCCCATAAAGGGTTGCCTGTTCTCAACTTCACAAAGAGCAGATTAGACAGTCTTGAACTATACCCTTTTAGGCAACTTATTGCAGACAAAGTAGATATGGTAATGGTAGGACATTTGGAGGTAAAGGCATTGGACAAAACAGGTACAATCTCCTCTATTTCCCGCAAAATCGTTACAGATCTTCTCAGGAACGAGTACGGCTATGACGGCATTATCTGTACGGACGCCCTTGGTATGGATGGTGTAGCAAAGGCATCGGGAATGGATCAGGCAAATGTAGCATTAGCAGCATACAAGGCAGGGGTAGACATTCTACTCATGCCAGAGGATGTAGAGAACACCCTTAACCTAATCTCTAAAAAAATAAAAAGAGGAGAACTTAAAGAGGAGGAATTAGACAGCAAAGTAATGAAAATGCTTATGCTAAAGGCAAGATGCGGAATGTTTGAGAATAGTTACAGGCCGTTTGTAACCAGTTACAGACTTGCAGAAAAAATGCAGAGCAAGCAGAACGACAGCCTCATAAAGGAGATTGGGGAGAAGAGCGTAACACTTCTTTCAAATAGGAACAATCTGTTGCCGCTTGGCAATCTTCATAACAAAAGAGTAGGCGTAGTAGCTTTTGGCAACAAAGAGAAAAACAGCCTGTTTAACAACTATGTACAGCATTATGTTGTAGCAGACTCCGCACTCTTGGATTCAAAAGCCACGATAAAAGAGATTGAAGCAGCCAAAGATGCAATGGGTAAAAAGGATATTATCATCTTTGCATTCAACAACACAGACAGCAGACCATACAAAAACTACGGAATAGACACCGCCCAATTTGAACTCATAACAAGATGGGCGGCAGAACAGCCATCCGTTGCAGCCTATATGGGCTCTCCATACGCATATTCAAAAATTGGCAATGCAGATAAATTTAATGCCTTTATTGTTGGATACCAGTCCATTGATGCCAACAATCTTGCCACTGTAGAATCTATCTTTGGAGCAATACCAACCGTTGGCGTTCTTCCTGTAAGCACCGGGGAGCTAAAAGCAGGCCAATCCATTATCCTTAAAGATGCAACAAGGCCGGCATACAGGTTCTATCACACGGCAACACCTGTTGGATATACCATCCCCTTAAAATTAACAGACAGCACCCCCTTTACCACCGCCCTACTGTCACTTGTTAAAGAGAGAGGCAATCTATTTGAGCTAATGGAGATGAACAGCAGTATGGTAGATTGCGATAATCACATCACCACTACCGCAAAAGATTTAGAAAAATTATGGTTTACCCTCAACAACAAAGGAACATATGCCGGCAACAAAGTGTTTTCTCCCGATGCTGCATTGATACTGAGAAAATTATATATATTCTACAATTAGAAACTGTTGTTCAATACCACCACTCGCTGTACACGCAACTATACCGTTAGTTCAACATCTTTCTTCTCTTAAAGACAAAAGATGCGGCAATTACGGAGAGCAGCATTACAGCTATAACCAACACAAAATCCCAATTACTATCTAACAACGGCAATTTTACGTTCATTCCATAAATACCGGAGATAAGTGTTGGAGGCATAAAGAGCAACGACACAAAGGTCAGCACCTTCATAATCTTGTTCTGTTCCAAGTTGATTAGTCCCAACACCGTATTTTGCAGATATTCAAGCCTCTCAAAACTGAAATTTGTATGGTTAAGCAAAGAACCTATATCCTTTATTATTACGTTGAGCTTAACATGCACATCACGAGGGAACTTGTCTGACTTCAGTATAGAGGAGATCATTCTCTGCTTATCTACAATATTCTCCCTCACAATCATGGTGTTCTCCTGCAACTGGTTAATATCCAACAAAAAGTCCTCATTAACATCCTCCCCTAAACTTACCCTCCTGCTAAACTGCTCAATCTCCTTTGCCATAAGCTCAATCATATCAGCATCAAGGTCTATCCTGTTCTCCAATATTGCAACAAGAATATGGTAGCCTGTAGGGAAGAGCTTGTTCATATTTCCCAATCGTCTCTGCAACTCTGTAAAGGTACGCAAGGGCACCTGTCTTATTGTTACAAGGATTCCCTCAGAGAGAATAAAGGAGACAGCCTCCATGGAGTAATTATCGGGACCGGGAATAAGAAAGT
>CAVHKR010000126.1:0-4617 GCA_963636615.1 Acutalibacteraceae bacterium
CCACTTGGTACAACGGAGTTGTAGAGCGGTGCGATAGCACCTGCACCAAGCGAAGGCCTCTGAGCAGGGAGAGTAGGTAACCGCCAAATTCAGGAGGATGATTGACAAGTGTCAGTCATCCTTTTTTTATAAGCCATGGTCTGCTCTCCCACTTGGTACAACGGAGTTGTAGAGCGGTGCGATAGCACCTGCACCAAGCGAAGGCCTCTGAGCAGGGAGAGTAGGTAACCGCCAAATTCAGGAGGATGATTGACAAGTGTCAGTCATCCTTTTTTTATAAGCCATGGTCTGCTCTCCCACTTGGTACAACGGAGTTGTAGAGCGGTGCGATAGCACCTGCACCAGGCGAAGACCTAAGTTTTATCTCTTCAATATCTTTGTGTTATGTACATATAGCTGGTAGGAGTTCACTATGTTATGCCAGATGCTGTAGAACCCTCCAACTACAGATGTAATAGGGGAGAAGAATGTGTACCCAAGCCATATTGCCAAAACGGTATTTTTCTGTCCCAGAGATTGTCCCGATGTCATTTTATCATTGTATGCAGCTCCAATCTTCCGGCCTAAATAGAACTGTAACAAACAACTTATAAGTGAGATTGCAACAAGCCATAGTTGGGTTAAGACAGAGACATTGCTATGTACTATATACCTTGTCGTTACAGTTGTTGCAAGTGCAAGGGCAATTGTCCATAAATAGAATGAAACCTCCTGCAGATGAGATAATTTAAAATGCAATTTAGGCGAAAGCCATCTGATTAGGAATGCTGCAATAAGGGGGAGCAGCAGTAGAGGAAAAACCTTCCCGAGAATAAGCATTGATGCATTCCACATTGTCAATGATGAATTTGGGTGAACAAACGGAACGACAGCCGGTATAAGCAATGCTGTAACTAAATTTATAAGTATTGTATATGTTGTAATATGTGAGGCATTCCCGCCAAGTTTCTTTGTTATAACGGCGCCAGCTGTTGCCGTTGGACAGATAAAGCAGAGCATAGCCCCCTCTATAAGTACACGTGTCTCATTTTGTGGCATAAGGACAACTACTACAGAGAGTGAAAGGAACATTCCGGCCTGAAAAAACAGCAGCCACCAATGATATTTGCACATTTTAAGATGTTGGGGATTTACTCTGCAAAAAGTAAGGAACAGCATAGAAAAGATCAGCATAGGCTGAATTATATCTACAACATCATTTGCAAATGAATGAGTTGAATCTAAAAACGGGATATTTACATATATGAAATATCCTATAATTCCTGCAAGAATAGAGAAGATAAGTATCCAGTCCTTAATAAATTTAATCAGTTTCATTCTATTAAAATTTGGGCGCAAAGATATTAAGTAATGCTTAAAAAATGTTTGATAATATTTGTTTTGCTTATTATTTCTGTATTTCTTTTTATTTTCCTCTTTAATAAGAGCAGGAATCGGATTTGGCAGACTCTGGTAGTCAATAACTTTGTCTGTTCAAGGATTTTGACTACATTTGCATAAAAGTCATTTGGTAGAAAAAACAACGCAAGGTGCTGAAAATAGCTCGGTTATCTGTTGTTGCCATTACTTTTTAAATACGCTGTTAAATGTATATATTTAATACGGTTATCTAAAACCATTCATAATTTGCAATAATATTTAAATGACATTTATGAGAATAATAAGAATTTTAGCCATTGTTTTTTTTATTTTTGGTGTTAGGACTTTAAATAACATGGTTAGTGCAAGTGAAGCGGGCCAGACGCTGAATCAGAAAGAGAAAGTGTACAGCACGTTTGTCTTGGATTCCATTACTCCCAATAAAACAAGAATAGTGGAGTATGTGCCTGATAAGAGAGTTTGTTCTAAACTATTCCATATTGAGATAGATAAGCATAATGTAATTAGAAAAGTTGTCTATACCGGTGGTTGCAACGGTAACGGCAAGGGTGTTGGTACACTGTTAGAGGGGATGAAGGTTAAAGATGCAATCAAGAGATTGGAGGGGATTCAGTGTCATAAAAGAGGGACATCTTGTCCGGATCAGATTGCTCAGGCTCTTAAACAGCTATAAAGAGGGAAGCCTGCAGACTTGGTCTAAAATCACTTCTCTTCTATATGGTCAAGATAAATTTTGCTTCTGCGCCTGGATTAATCGTTTATTGTAGCAGATTCGGGCGCAGAAGTTTTGTCCTTTCCAATGCTTGTTCCTCTTGCCATGCAGAGATCAGCTTGGGATTGCCGGAGAGTAAAACATCCGGAACTTTCCATCCGTTAAAATCTGCCGGTCTTGTGTAGATTGGAGGGGAGAGGAGGTCGTCTTGAAAGGAATCTGAAAGGGCGGATGTTTCATCGGTGAGTACCCCTGGTATCAATCTTATTACAGCATCGCAGACAACGGCAGCAGCTAATTCGCCTCCGCTTAGGACATAGTCCCCTACAGAGATCTCTTTTGTTATAAGATGCTCTCTCACTCTGTGGTCTATTCCCTTGTAGTGACCGCAGAGGATAATGACATTGTTGAGACATGACAGTCTGTTTGCAACAGCTTGTGAAAGGTGTTCGCCATCAGGAGACATATAGATTACCTCATCGTACTCCCTCTCTTTTTTCAAATCATTTATGATGTTGAATATAGGCTCAATCATCATTACCATTCCGGCATCGCCTCCGTAACTGTAATCATCTACCTGCTTGTAATTTCCTTTACCATATTCTCTTAGGTCATGCACTACAATGTTGGCAAGCCCTTTCTCCTTTGCACGCTTCAATATGCTGTAAGAAAACGGGCTTTCCAACAATTCGGGCACAATAGTTATTATGTCAAATCTCATAGTACCTGCTTGATTATAATCTGTTTTGAAATAATTCCTCTGCAAAGCAGTTTCTTAACCGATGTGCAAAGATAAAAACTTATTTATTAACGCTTACTTAACTAAAGAATTTCCCTATATTTGCAGGTTGATAATTTTGATTAGTATATATTGGTATGGAAAATAACGCTGCAGCTTTAAATGAGGAGTTACAACGCTCTGATGAGCAAATGGTAGAAAAGAATGTAGAGATTGGCTCTGTTGGAGAGGATGAAAACAGGTCAACGGATTACTCTAACTTTCAGTTACAGGAGATAGTAGATCTGTTGCAGAGACTTTTGGAGCAGGAGGATCGTACAGAACTCTACAGTAAGGCCGAGGGCTTGAAATCTGCATTCTACAAGATACTACACAGAGAGAAACTTCAGATAACCAAAGAGATTGCGGGAGAAGAGGAGACCGCGGAAGAGCAGAATGATGCTGTTAGGGTTAATCCGTTTGCAGAGATTGAGAGAGAGTTTAAAGTTCTTTTTTATAAGTACAAGAACTGTTTGGCAGAGACAAGAAGGGAGCTGGAGGCAGAAAGGGAGGCAAATTATAAAAACAAGCTACAGATTGTAGAGGATTTAAAGGCTCTTATAGACAAAACAGAGGATATAAACAAGACAATTCCGGAATTCAGAGAGCTTCAGTCCAGATGGAAACAGATAGGAGCTGTTCCTCCGGAGAGGTCTAAGGATTTGTGGGAGACATACCAACATTATACAGAGAAATTTTACGACTATATCAAAATCAACAACGAATTCAGGGATTTGGATTTTAAAAAGAATTTAGAGGCTAAGACTGCTTTGTGTGAAAAGGCTGAACAGTTAGACAATGAGCCGAATGTGATTGTGGCTTTCAGGTCTATTCATAAGCTCCACGAGGAGTGGAAAGAGATAGGGCCTGTGGCAAAGGAGTTCAGGGAGCCGATATGGGAGAGGTTTAAGGCTATATCTACGGTTATAAATAAAAAGTATCAGAGCTATTTTGAGACGCAGAAAGAGGCAGAGAAGGCTAATTTTGCCGCTAAGACATTGTTGTGTGAAAAGGTGGAGGAGATAGCTTCTGTTGCTATAGGCAGCTTGAACGAATTGAACGGGTTGTCTCAGAAGATAGATGAACTGCGAGGTGAATGGAGAAAAACCGGATATGCTTCTAAAAAAGATAACCAGAAACTTTATGAAAGGTTCAGTGAGGCGTTAAAGAGGTTCTATCTTGCCAAAAAAACATTCTATTCTAACCTAAGAAGTACAATGGCAGAGAATCTTAGAAAGAAATATGAGCTATGCGAAAAGGCTGAAGCTCTTATGAACTCAACTGAGTGGAAAAAGACAACGGACAGTCTGATTCTTCTGCAGAAGAACTGGAAAGAGGTTGGGCCTGTGCCAAAGAAACAGTCGGATGTTTTATGGAACAGATTCCGCGCAGCGTGTGATGACTTCTTTGCAAGACGGAACAAACATTTTGAAGAGGAGGATGTAAAGCAGCAGGAGAATCTCAAGGTAAAAAAGGAGATTCTTGCAGAGATAGAGGCTTTTGAGATTAAAGATAATAAGGAGGAGAATATTGCTGCGGTAAGGTCTTTCCAAAGCAGATGGGCTACTGCAGGATTTGTTCCCAATAAGGTAAAAGAGAGGATTCAGAAAGAGTATAATAGGTTGATGGATGAGAAGTTTAGCGGTATCAGGTCTGTTGAGAGCGAAAAGATGATGAACCGTTTTAAAAGAACGGTTACAGATTTAAAGAACTCCTCTAAAGGGGAGAACGGATTAAGGTATGAGAG
>CAVHKR010000127.1:0-951 GCA_963636615.1 Acutalibacteraceae bacterium
GAGCTGTTGCAGTTCCGCTTCTGCCTGATTTTACAGCCTTTGAGATTGCAAATATACTGGAACATTCATCCACCACGGCAATAATCGTTTCTAAAAGACTGATATACAAACTCTCAGATACAATAAGAGAGAAGATGGATATTATATGCTGTATGGACACCCTCAACCTTTTAAAGGTACCGTCTGACAATATACTGTATTCATCATCTGCAGATAACGTAAATTGCAAGGAGAATAAAGAGGATTGCACTCCACTTCCAAACGATTTAGCCTCTATCATTTATACATCGGGAACATCGGGAACATCAAAAGGGGTTATGCTTACTCACACCAATCTTTGTTCAAACCTGCAGATGTGCTATAACCTTTACCCTATAGATGAAAATGATATTTTCCTGTCATTCTTGCCACTTTCCCATGCTTACGAATGTACACTTGGCATGATGTATCCGCTCACAAAAGGCTCCTCTGTGTACTATTTGGATGGGGCACCTACCCCATCTCTGCTTATGCCAGCACTTCAGGAGGTAAGGCCTACAATAATATGCAGTGTTCCGCTTATTGTTGAAAAAATCTTTAAAAATAAGATCAGGCCTATGTTTACCAAGAGCTGGACAATGCAGTTTCTCTATTCAATAAACATTGTAAGGAGGATGCTGCATAAGTTGGCCGGTAAAAAATTACTTAAACTGTTTGGAGGAAGGTTAAGATTCTTTGGGATTGGCGGTTCTAAATTAGACGGGGCTGTTGAGCAATTTTTAAGGGATGCCAATTTCCCGTATGCTATTGGTTATGGACTTACAGAGTGTTCTCCGTTAATTGCCGGAATGGTAGACAGAAGGGCTTTTCAGTCTACGGGACCTAAATTAGATGGTGTGGATATGATAATAAATGAGCCTAATGAGGCAGGTATTGGAGAGATATGGGTAAAAGGTCCAAACATCATGAAGG
>CAVHKR010000127.1:961-3953 GCA_963636615.1 Acutalibacteraceae bacterium
GAAGGGATACTATAAAGACCCGGTAAAGACAGAGGCGGCATTCAGCAACGACGGCTGGTTCAGGACAAAAGATCTTGGCAAGTTTGATAAAAAGGGCTATCTGTACATTAAAGGTAGGGTAGACAATATGATAATAGGTGCCAACGGAGAAAATATCTATCCGGAGGAGATTGAAGCTATAATAAACGACAACGATTTTGTATTAGAATCTCTTGTTACGCAGAAGGGTAACAATCTTATAGCAAAGGTGTACTTCAATTATGACCAGATTGCACAGCTAATAGATTTTAGAGAGTTGGAGGTATCTATAAGGAGAAATATTAGTGCAAAATACCAAAAGTTGAACGAAAAATATGAGCAGCTTTACGAAAAATATGAGAAATGGAGGGCAGACAGGGTTAAAGAGAAGGATTCTGTCATCAACAGCAAGGTTAACATTGAACTTGGCAGCACAAACAAAAAAGGTAACAAAAGGAGCAAAAATGAGAGAAAGGTTAGAGAGGAAGTTGTGGTTACTTTTCAAGACAAGCTGAACAAGGTTCAAAAGGAACTGCTTGCCTACGTAAACGAAAGGGTTAACAAGGCATCAAAAATTGGAGAGATTGTAGAACAGTCTGTCCCTTTTGAAAAGACCGCAACCAACAAGATAAAGAGGTATCTTTACGCATAACATAAAGAAGTTGTCTAAAAAGGTAATTTCTGCGTTACGCTTGCTTCCCAGCTCCTCATTTACGTAAGCATGGGAGACCCTGTGTAGCCTCTCTATTTTAATTTGACCCTATCCTACCCATAATATCACCTTTCTGGCTTTGTGTTCTTTTTACACCCCTGTTCTTACCCCAGCTGAAATTATAATTAGCCCTTAATTGAAAACTCCTGTAAGTTAAATTACTTTTAACCGTTTGCGTGTAATCTCCCATATCTAAGGTAACGTGTCCCCTCTTGTGAGAATCCAACAGATCACTTACCTCAAAATTCATACTCCATCTTTTAATCCTTTTGGTAAATGTTAATATAACGTCAACAGGCTCTTTAGCTGTTGCATTATAACTAACCTTCTGAGATGTACGTCCCCTCATCTTTGCTCCAACAGAATAGGACTTAGGCAGACTTAATGATAGTTCTATCCCATAAGACAACGAGTTGAAATTATAGCTCTTTTCTTTAAGGATATTCTTGGAATGCCAATAGTCTGCCGAAAGGTTAACAGAGAGTTTATTGTTAATAAATCTGTTACTGTAATTAAGAAAAGCAAAAGCACTCCTATACTTCTCTCCATTTGTATATGTCAAATAGATAGTTCCATCTTCATCTGAGTACATATATGATGTTATGGCATCATTTGAGCTACCATAACCTACCGATAATCTAAAATTTCCAAACAGCTGCAAGCCCAGACTATAATTATCACTACAATATGATGTTAAATTAGGATTTCCAACCCTTACATAGATATCCTCTCGAGACAGAGTGGCATTAGGATTTAATTGTGATATAATTGGTCGTCTCACACTGCGTGAATAGCCAATATCCAATAGATGCCCCTTTTGATTGTTGATAAAATAGTAAAAGTCAACATTTGGTACTATATCAAAATATTCATTACGGTCTATACCTGCCCATTTGGCTTGTACACCGCTGCGAATGCCAAACTTCTTAAAATATACAGAATAAGATGCAAAAGGGGTTAACTCACTCTCATCATACGCAAAAGATGATTCATTATTAATGGCCTCATTCTTTATATATGAATATCGCAAACCTGTATTAAGGGAGTGTAATCGTTTAAATTTCATAGAATAGTTTGCATACCCCACAAACGAACTTGTATTATTCTCTGTATTTGTAAATTCCTCATCTTTTTTAGTATTGTTATCTTTAAGCAACTTCCCGATAACAATATCATTTCTATTATACGCCCCAACATAGTCACCTGTTATCTTAAGTTCAGAAGCATCTTTAAACTTATGAGTAAACATTAGGGAGGCCGTTGGGGTCTGGTTAACAAGTATATAATCCCTAAAATTGTTTTCCAATAAGCTGCTCATTCCGTTAGACTCCACTATAGTCTTTCTTTTTTGCTTATTATCAAGCTCTCTATATGAGACTTCGGCTGATATATAATCATTTTTAGAGATATCGTATCCCACCCCCACGGTTCCATAGATGGAATATGGCACTTTGGTCTTATCCGTGGTAAGATTCATTACATACTTGTCTGTATCTTGCCATTCATTGGTTATTACCTCTTTCCCGGTAGAATTCAGGGTCATATATGACAAAGAGGAATATAAAGAGAACTTATCTTTTCTATAGTCAACATTGGTCATTGGGTGAATGACAAATTTGTTTTGGTTTCCAAGATACCTTACAGAAGCAGACATAAATCCACCGGTATGTTTTTTTGTGGTTATCTTTATGGATGTTCCTCCATACCTTTCAGAAATATCAGGATGTGAGATAACCTCTATCTTCTCTATATTCTCACCCATATAGGTTTTTAAGTATGACAAAAGGTCATCTTTACTTACCTTAACCTTTCTTTTATCTATAATAATATTATCAATTTCCTTACCGTAAAGGGTAATATTATCTATTACCATTATACCGGGAGCCGTACCAAGTACATCTGTAAGGTCTTTCCCTTTTAGGGCTGCGGCATCTCCCAATTTATATTCATAGCCGCTCATATTATAATTAACCCTGTTAGCTACTATCTTGGCCTCCTTTAAGGTACTTATATCCTCCTGTAGAACAATATCGTTTAATTTTAAATTCTTGTCCAATGTGAAATTGAGAGTATATTTCTCATATCCCACTATAGAAACCTCTAAATTATACACCCCTCCCTTAGCGTTAAGCAAAAAACTTCCCTCCGGGCCGGTTGCTACCCCTGTAGATATCTTTGCGGTGCTGTCTGCCAATACCACAGAGGCGAACTCCACAGGATTACCATCCTTATCCACTACCTTTCCAATTAGCATATAAGAAC
>CAVHKR010000127.1:3963-4569 GCA_963636615.1 Acutalibacteraceae bacterium
TATAAGAACTTTGTCCATAAACGTTGCCAACACAGCACAGCAACAGAAATAATACAAAATATACTCTCATAAAAGGAATAATTAAATATCCACTGACCATGAAAATCCACAAGTAGAACAAGTCGCCAATATGCCATTTACAAATATAGTTTCTCCTGTCTCTGTGGTGGCAGTACCGGTGTAGTGCTGATGTGTAACATTCACACTGCCACAATATGGACACACAAGAGTAATTTTATGTTCACATACCGGACATTTAGTAGCATTAGAGGCGAGAACAATACCGCCAATAGTTAGGAAAAGTGCTAAAACAGACACCAAAATTTTGATTTTAGTTTTCATAAAAAAAAGTCATAAGTTTATAAATAGAACCGTTATAATATAAATCTCTATTTACTTAAAGTGAAACGCCAAGCACTGCCCCAAAGGTATTAAAATTTTCTACAGTATAAAAATTTGCATATAATGCCCTTATATTAACAGACCATCCTTTTGCAACTCTAAACCTAAATCCGGCTTGAGGAGAAAGATAATGCCCCATTATTTTGTCGGTATCGCCAAGATGAACAAGGCCGCCAACATTCAATACTCCTACAAAACTTACAG
>CAVHKR010000128.1:0-4536 GCA_963636615.1 Acutalibacteraceae bacterium
CTTTTATGGGGGTCTGCTCCAGCTTAGGGGGCAGCTTGGCATGGATATGTCTACATTTGTGGTTTATATAGGTTTTTACTGGAGGGTTTTGGAGCCGGCAAAGGCAATGGCCAATGCGTACGCAAGTATTCAGAGGGGTATGGTGTCTGGTCGCAGACTATTTGATATATTGGATGTTGAGAATCCTATAAAGGAGAAGGAGAACAGCATTGAACTTAAAAGTTTTGCGAGTGAGATTAAGTTTGAAAATGTTAATTTTGCATATGGTAGCGAGCCTGTTTTAAAGAATATAAACCTTACCATTCCAAAGGGCAGGATGGTTGCCATTGTAGGACCTTCGGGCGGCGGAAAATCTACTATGGCAGATCTGTTGCCAAGATTTTATGATATTGTTGATGGGAGTATAACCATAGATGGGCATAACATAAAGGATTATACCATTGGGTCCCTTATTGCGCAGATGGGGATAGTTACTCAGGAGGCAATACTGTTTAACGATTCTGTATACAATAATATTGCTTTTGGTATTGATGGTGCCAAGAGGGAGGATGTGATTGAGGCTGCCAAGATAGCCAATGCCCATGAGTTTATAGTTAACATGGAGTATGGCTACGATACCAATATAGGAGACAGGGGTGGCAAGTTGTCGGGAGGGCAGAGACAGAGGGTGGCAATTGCAAGGGCGGTGCTCAAAAATCCTCCTATCCTTATCTTAGATGAAGCTACCTCCGCTCTCGATACAGAAAGCGAGAGATTGGTACAGGAAGCCCTAACCAATCTGATGAAGAACAGAACATCTATTGTTATTGCACACAGATTGTCTACAATTCAGTTTGCAGATGAAATAGTTGTGCTTCAGCATGGAGAGATAATAGAGAGGGGTACACATAACCTGCTTTTAGAGAAAGGGGGGCTGTATTCTCACCTTTGTCAGTTACAGAACTTTAGTTGAATTAAAAATTTACAACATGATAGAACAAACACTTATTCAGTTGATAGAGAGTAGTATAAAGGAACATTGGGATCTCCCTGCCCTTTCAGACTACAAAGGAATAACATTGCATTACCGAGATTTGGCAAGAAGAATAGAGAAGCTGCATATCATTTTTGAGGAGTGCGGATTGAGAAAGGGAGACAAAGTTGCAATCTGTTCAAGAAATCAGGCTAACTGGGGCGTGGTACTTCTTGCCTGTATAACCTACGGGGCGGTTCCTGTTCCAATATTGCATGAGTTTAAGCCAAGTAATATACACCATATAGTAAACCATTCAGACAGCAGGATTCTGTTTTGCGGAGATGTAATATGGGAGAGCCTTTCGCAGACAGAGATGCCTAATTTGGAGGCCATTATCCTTATAAATGATTTCTCTATGCTCTATGTGAGCCGTAATGAGATAATGTACGCCCGCGAACATCTTAACCAGAAGTTTGGGGAGAAGTATCCTGCGCGTTTCTTGAAAACGGATGTTTCGTATGACTGTGATGTTTTGCCGGACAGTCTTGCCATGATAAGCTATACATCGGGAACTTCCGGCTTCTCAAAAGGGGTTATGATTCCTCACAGGGCTTTGCTGTCTAACATAGAGTTTGCAAGATTGGTTCATCCCACTATAAGAAGCTCGGCAAAGGTGGTATCCATGCTACCATCTGCACATATGTACGGATTTCTTTTTGAGTTTCTTTTTGAGATGACGGTTGGAGCGCATGTACAGTTCCTGACCAGAATTCCAAGCCCAAGAATCATATTGGAGGCATTTGATACCGTAAAGCCCGATCTGATTATTGCCGTACCGTTGATTATAGAGAAGATCTACAAGCAGAAGCTGCAACCCATACTCAACAAGATGAGCGTTAAGGTACTTCTTAAGGTGCCTGTAATAGACCAGAAGATACAGCAGCGTATAAAGGATGAGCTTATAAAATCGTTCGGAGGCAACTTTAAGGAGATTATTATTGGCGGAGCGCCGTTCAATAAGGAGGCCGATGCCTTTTTCCATAAGATAGGTTTCCCTTATACAATAGGCTACGGCATGACGGAGTGCGCTCCTATAATTGCGTATGCTCCATGTAAAGAGCTTAAGTTGTATTCGTGCGGAAGGGTTGCTCCTAACATGAAGATAAGGATAGATTCGGTAGACCCGGAGAATGTTCCGGGCGAGATTCAGGTTTGTGGAGCCAATGTGATGTTGGGGTATTACAAGAATCCTGAGGCGACTGCGTCTGCCTTTACAGAGGATGGCTGGATGAAGACAGGTGATATGGGGGTTTTGGACAGAGACGGATTCCTCTTCATTAAGGGGCGTTGCAAGAGCATGATTCTTGGCCCATCCGGGCAGAATATATATCCGGAGGAGATAGAGAGTGTCATAAACAATATGCCATACGTCTCGGAATCTCTTGTAATAGAGGACAACGGCAAGTTAGTGGCGCTTATCTACCCTGATATGGATGCGGCTGCTGTAGACGGCATTACCACTGTAAATATTCAGGAGAAGATAGAGGAGATTATCTTGGGGCAGGTAAATGAGGAGATGCCAAATTACTCTAAAATAGCGGAGGTAAAGATCTATCCGGAAGAGTTTGAAAAGACTCCAAAGAGGAGCATAAAGAGATATTTATACCAGAAATAAAGAAAGTACAGCATATTATCTTGTTTTTTATGAATGACAACAAACAGTTGCAGTTTGACAAGAGCTATCTTAAAATGGCCTCTATATGGGCAGATAACTCATATTGTGTTAGGCGTAAGGTTGGGGCTTTGATAGTTAAGGACAGAATGATTATCTCAGACGGATATAACGGCACTCCATGTGGCTTTGACAATATCTGTGAGGATGAGAACGGCTTTACTTTTCCGTATGTCCTGCATGCGGAGGCCAATGCCATAACAAAGGTGGCCAAGTCTAACAACAGTTCAATGGGGGCAACCCTGTATGTTACTGCAGCTCCCTGCCTTGAGTGCTCCAAACTTATCATTCAGGCCGGGATAGCAAGGTTGGTGTACAGAGACGATTACAGGATTATGGATGGAATAGAACTTCTGCAGAAGGCAGGTATTGAGGTGCTTAGGATTTCCGCAGAGGAGCTATGCAAATAGATGATGTTATGGGTAATTTGTTGGCAGGTAAATGGCAGAGATATATCCTTATAGTATTGGTGATACTGTTAGGGCTTAGGATTTATGATACTTTTTCATCGGGAAGAAAAAAGATAGATGTTGGGAATCATAAATGGGACAAATTGCTTGTCATTTTAGACGAGATAGAGAGGAATTATGTAGATTCCATAGATTACAAGGAGCTTGTAGAGAGCTCGCTCCCGTACATAATGGAGAATTTAGACCCTCACTCTACGTATCTTCCTCCCGATGATCTCGAAAAGGCCGATGAGCAGTTGGTAGGAAATTTCAGCGGCATAGGGGTTCAGTTCAACGTGCCGAATGATACTGCTGTGATAATAAATGTTATTCAGGGGGGGCCATCTGAGAGAGCGGGCATTTTGTCGGGAGACAGAATTGTAAAGGTGAACGGAGAGAATGTGGCCGGGGTTAAGTTTCCTCAGGATTCTCTTATTAAAAGACTTAGGGGGCAAAGAGGTACAACGGTCCATATAGATATGAAGAGGGGGGAGGAGCTTGTTCCTTTTACCGTTAGGCGAGATGTTATCCCTGTAAACAGTGTTGATGCAGCATTTATGGTTAACGATACGCTTGCCTATGTAAAGCTCTCCAAGTTTACAAGGACAAGTTATAAGGAGTTTGCAGAGAAAGCAATTCCTCTAAAAGCTATGGGGATGAATTCTCTTGTCTTTGATTTAAGGGATAATACGGGTGGCTATTTCGACCAGGCTCTGCTGCTTGCCAATGAATTCCTTAACAAGGGAGATCTTATAGTGTATATGATGGGCAGGCACAGACCTAAGCAGGATTTTTATGCAGACGGAACAGGCAAGCTAAAAGATGTTAAACTATATATACTTATAAATGAGGGATCTGCATCTTCGTCAGAGATTTTTGCCGGTGCAATGCAAGACAATGACCGAGCTACAATTCTTGGTAGAAGGTCGTATGGAAAGGGGCTTGTGCAGGAACCGGTCTACTTTAACGACGGCTCCGGAATAAGGCTTACGGTTGCCCGGTTCTACTCCCCAACAGGACGTTGTATTCAAAAGCCTTACGGCAGTGATTATCAATATGATATACTTGAACGCTACCAGCATGGAGAGATGATGGTTGCAGACAGTATAAAGATAAACGACTCATTGAAATATGAGACGCCAAAGGGAAAGGTTGTATATGGCGGAGGAGGAATTATTCCCGATATTTTTGTACCTATAGACACTGCAGGTGTTACCAAGTTCATGATAGATGGCAACAGAAAGAGCCTTATTGTAAAATATAGTATTAAACTTGCAGATATATACAGAACAGAGCTAAGGGAGATAAAGACTGTTGCCCAGTTAGATGCTCTGCTTAATACTATGGACTTGGAGAACGGATACCTTGAATATGCAGCCTCAAACGGGGTTAAGCCTGTC
>CAVHKR010000129.1:0-4419 GCA_963636615.1 Acutalibacteraceae bacterium
GCAGCTTTTCCTTGCCATGGCATAGTTCAAACAAGTTTGACTCTGCTCATCTGGCTTACGGAAAAGGTTCATTAACATGCAGCTTTTCCTCGCCATGGCAAAGCTCAAACAAGTTTGACTCTGCTCATCTGGCTTACGGAAAAGGTTCATTTTCTATCTCCCACAGAGTATTCGAATGTACCAACTTTGTCTCTTGAACTTGAATTAGAAGGTAGCTCTATTGCAAAGTCCTGGTCACCTGAAGCCGAGAAGGTAAGATATTGTTTATCTGTCTCATATTCTCTGCTTTAACATAAAATCTTACTGTTTTACTCTGCCAAATATCCTTATAAACCGTTCTACCGGTTTGTTGCACCATTGGGCAATTACACCAACAGCGAGGGCTGCGGCAAGAGTTCCCTCACGGACTCCATAGATTCTGTCTAACCAAATAAGAGATGCAAGAGCAGCCAAAGCAACAAGGAAGATATCTACAGAAACTTTTGTTATGTCAAAACGTGTCTTGAACGCTTTGCAGACAGCAAGGACAAGCCCCTCTCCGGCAAGAGTCACAACTCCCGATACAACCTCAAAAGAGACACCTACTCCAACTAATACAATACCTATAAGGCACCAGATGACCTGCATAAGGTAGGTAGAGCATGGAACATCGGCAATGCACCAGCAGGCAAAATCTGTCATATAGCCAAACAGAAATGCAACGGGAAGTTGCATTAGCTGAATCCAGTCATAATCTTTTCTCAGGAGTGCCATCTGCATGATAATGAAGATGCAGTGCATTATAATCGTGGCTTCACCTACGGTGACCGGACATAGCATGCTGGCTACGTATGGCGGACATGAAATAGGGGAGGTCCCCAAATTTGCGTAGATGGAGAATGCTACCCCAAATGCCATAATCATCAGCCCGATGCACAACATTACATATCTCTTGAAAAGTTCCATAATATCCTAAAATCCTGCGTACAATGTTTTTGTTAGCTGCGCAAAGATAATGTTTTTGTCTGCAAACAATGCTATCTGTTTTTTTTCATTGTAATCATTGTTGAAGTTGAATGTTTTAGCACCTCAATAAATATCATTAAATTTGTACCTGTATTCCCGGTTTTTGCATGAAATCAGCAGGATGATGGTATCTCCCTTTCTGGTGCTCGCCAGGTTGGGAAGGCCGCCATTTTCAGTACATTGGCTGATGCTACCACCAGACTGGAGGGTTATGTGGAGGTATATATTAGAGGAGAAATAAGGGATGAGGCTGCAGTTGAGAATGTAGAAGCTTTTGAGTAGTTTATGGAAGCTGCCTCCATCTCTGATGGTGAGACGATTAATTATTCCAATAGTTTTAAAATCGTTATCTCTGATAAAATAACGAAAGGATGGATATGAAGAGGATAATTAAGACAAAAGGTTATGAATCGCCATGCGGTACATTGTTACTTGGTTCATTTGACAATAAACTTTGCCTGTGTAACTGGCAAGAAGTCAAACGCTGTAATCGTGTGGATAGACGGCTGAAACGTGTATTACAGGCAGAATTTGAGAGTGGAACATCGGGAGTAATTGAAAAAACAGTGCTGCAACTCGACGAGTTTTTTGCCGGAAAACGTAAGGTGTTCAATATTCCGCTGTTATTTGTGGGGACGGATTTTCAGAAAAGGGTGTGGAATGAATTGGTGAAGATTCCTTATGGAGGGATTGTTTCTTATGGAGAACTGGCTAAGGAGTTAGGTATACCTAAGGCTGTGCGTGCTGTTGCAAATGCCAACGGTGCAAATGCTATCTCTATAATAGTGCCCTGTCATAGGGTTATTGGCAGTGACCATTCGCTTACAGGTTATGGCGGCGGGCTTACTGCAAAGAGAGTGTTATTGGATTTGGAATCTGCCTGCAGAATCTTGTAAGAGGATTTACGCTATTTATTCAACTTGTTGTATCTTTGCTGCCTCTACAGGAAATCATATCTTGCAGAGGGGAATAAATCATAATATCATGGCACAGAAACCATCTATACCTAAGGGAACAAGGGATTTCTCTCCTGCCGAGATGGCTGGAAGAAATTACATATTCGATACCGTAAGAACTGTTTTTAAGAAGTATGGCTATAGCCCGTTGGAGACTCCGTCTATGGAGAATCTTTCTACTTTACTTGGTAAATATGGAGATGAGGGGGACAAGCTCCTGTTTAAGGTGCTCAATTCCGGTGATGCGTTTGCAGGAGTTGCGCCTGAGCAGTTGGCAAACAGCAATGCACTGTCTCTAAAGGTATGCGAAAAGGGTTTGCGTTACGACCTTACGGTGCCGTTTGCAAGGTATGTGGTTCAACATCAGAATGAGATAACATTCCCTTTCAAGCGGTATCAGATTCAGCCGGTCTGGAGAGCAGACAGACCGCAAAAGGGCAGATACAGAGAGTTTTATCAATGTGATGTTGATGTTGTTGGCAGTAATTCTCTTCTTAATGAATTGGAGCTTGTACAGATTGCAGATGAGGTGTTTACGAGATTCAGAGTAAGGGTTTGCATTAAGATAAACAATAGAAAGATTCTTCAGGGATTGGCAGAGGTTTGCGGACATCCCAATAAGCTGATAGACATTACTGTTGCAATAGATAAAATAGATAAGATAGGCTTAGATGCGGTAAAAGAGGAACTTAGAGAGAAGGGTATAGATGATGCGGCCGTTGCTGTCATTGAGCCGGTACTTACCATGAGTGGAACCTCTGAGCAGAAGCTGGCTCTTATCAAGGGCGTTTTGGCTGCTTCCGAGGTTGGCCTAAAGGGTATTGAGGAGCTTGAAACGCTGTTTGGATATATTAAAAATTGTTCTGTGAAGCAGCAGGTGGAGATAGACCTCTCGCTTGCCAGAGGACTTAACTACTATACAGGGGCTATCTTTGAGGTAAAGGCTCTTGATTTTGAGATTGGCAGCATTAGCGGTGGAGGCCGTTATGATGATCTTACCGGTATTTTTGGCCTTAAGGGGGTTTCCGGTGTTGGTATTTCGTTTGGAGCAGACCGCGTATATGATGTGCTTAAGGGATTAGACAAGTTTCCCAAGGATGCAACGGAGGGGGCTAAGGTGCTCTTTACCAATATGGGAACAGAGGAGGTTAACTTCTCTTTGCCGGTCATTGCCTCTTTGAGGAGTGCAGGTATAGCTTGTGAGTTGTATCCGGATAATACCAAACTCAAAAAGCAGTTTGATTATGCAGACAAGAAACAGATCCCTTATTTGGCAATAGTTGGGGCCGATGAGGTTGCTGCAGGGGTGGTTAATCTTAAAAATCTGTCTACCGGAGAGCAGACGAAGGTATGTTTTAAAGAGTTGGTTACATTTTTTGGGTAGCTGTTTGATATTAATCAGATGTTGAACCTTAAAATAGAGATAGACAGAGGTAGTGGGTTTTGCCATGGTGTTATAAGGGCTATAGAGTGTGCGGAGACAAATCTTGTAAAGAACGGGCATCTCTATTCTCTTGGAGCCATAGTACATAATGATGCAGAGCTTGAACGGCTGAATCAGCAGGGACTTACTGTAATAGATTATAACAGCATGAAGCATCTGCACGGTTCAGCGGTTCTTATAAGGGCCCATGGAGAGCCGCCTGCTACATATCAAACGGCACAAGAGAATGGAATAACTCTTATAGACTGTACATGTCCTGTTGTGCTTAAACTTCAGGAGAGGATAAGGGAGAGCTATAGACTTGGGACACAGATAGTTATCTTTGGAAAGGAGGGGCATGCCGAGGTGAACGGATTAGTTGGGCAGACTGGTGGGGATGCTGTTGTAGTAGATCTTGTGGATGGTACTGTAAAAGGGATTGAGAGGATAGATTTTACTCCCGATGGCAGGGAGGTGGTTGTTTTTTCCCAGACAACCAAAGACCCTAAAGAGTATGCGGTTGTATGTAAAAAGATAGCGGAAGAGCTTGTTAAAAGGGGAAACTCTGTGGAGGATAAGCTTATAGTAAACAATACCATCTGCAGACAGGTTGCTCATAGACAGGAAAATTTAAGGGAGTTTGCAAGTAATCACGCTGTCATAATTTTTGTAAGCGGTGCAGACAGCTCAAACGGTAAAGTGCTTTTTGAACTGTGCAGGAGTGTAAATCCAAGGTCGTATCATATAGAAAACAGTAGCGAGATCTGTAGGGATTGGTTTGCAGTCAACGACTCTGTTGGGCTTTGTGGAGCCACTTCGACCCCAAAATGGCAGTTGGATGAGGTGGCAGAATTTCTAAGTAACCTATAAAAGGAATATTCAATAAAGGAGCGAGGGCGTTCATCGCGAGGTGAAATCTGAAAGAGGCAGGCGCCTTAGTAGTATGGTAATTGATAACGCCACATGAAGGGCAGAACCTAACAATTAAAAGATAGTAACAGACATATACCTTATGAGGGGAAGAATGCAAAAACC
>CAVHKR010000130.1:0-4416 GCA_963636615.1 Acutalibacteraceae bacterium
TAATAATTATGTTTAACAAATCCTCAATTAAATTGATTGGAGATTTAAAATCTCTAATTATTACTTAGGGTCTAATCTATGTTCATTTACTGAAAATCGATTTTTGCACAGTATTAACGCTGCATTGTGTGAAAAAAGAACTTAATAAATATTACTTCGTCCAATATTGTTCATAATTTGGATTTGTTTTTTTCATCTCCTTTATTGCTAAGTTTATCACTGTGACAAACTCAGCATTGTTGTTGAGCTTATAAGAAAAATTGCAACCATAGTTGATTCAACTGTGGTTGCAAATATAAATACAACATGAGATTCTATATCAGAGAAAATATATGGCTCCTTTTACCATCTCTTTAGCTCATCATTATTTTGCCATTTTAAAACTACTTTTAGAGGTTTTATAGCCAAATAGGGCAAATATGGCAACTCCGGCAACTATTCCAACCACATAGCTCAAAGTATGAGGAAGATAGAGACCTCCGGCTTTGTATGGAGCAATCATAAAATAGGTTACACAAACAATTGTAAGGAATGTTGCAGGCAAAGACATCATCCAATGTGCCTTGCCATTTTTGGCTAAGAATGTAGCAGCAGTCCACAATGTTATTGTTGCAAGCATCTGATTGCCAATTCCCACATATTTCCATATAGTAGAAAAATCTACATTGCATAAAAAGTACGCAACCACAAAAATAGGGGCAGCAACAAAAATCCTGTTTTTTATGGGCTTCTGGTCATACTTGAGAGCATCGGCAATAACCAACCTCATGCTCCTGAATGCGGTATCTCCAGATGTAATAGGGCACACCACTACACCTATAACAGCTATTACGGCACCAACCTTGCCCAACCAACTGTTACAGATAGCATCAACCATAATGGCCGGAGTGTTACCTGCATCCGCAGCCGCATTAAGCCCTTCCCATCCACCGTAAAACGCCATAGCCGCAGTAGCCCAAATCATAGCCACTATGCCCTCTGCAACCATTGCTCCGTAAAAGATAGGCCTTCCGTACTTCTCATTACCCATACAGCGTGCCATCATTGGAGACTGCGTAGCGTGAAATCCCGATATAGCTCCACACGACAACACAATAAACAGCATAGGGAACAGAATATTATCATTTGGATTGCTGTGCATGCTCTTTAAATTATTCCATGACAGCTCCTCAACATACAGTTCCCCGGTGAATCCTCCATACAGCAGATAACCGCCAATCGCCACCGCCATAAAGAGCAGACAGGCACCCATGTAGGGATATATTTTGCCTATTATCTTATTAATAGGCAATAATGTGGCCAAAATATAATATGCAAATATCACATAAAGCCAAGGTGTCATTGAGCTTCCCGATAGATTGCCCAGCAGGTCTGCAGGACCATTAACAAAAGAGACACCTACCGCTAAAAGTAAAAAGCCTGTAAAAACAGACATGAATTTTCTTACATTAGTTCCAAGATACTTTCCTACCAGACCCGGCAGAGATGTGCCATCATGACGAATAGAGAGCATCCCGGAAAAATAATCATGGGTAGCGCCAATAAAGATACAACCAACAACAATCCATACGTATGCCATTGGCCCGTATGCAGCACCAAGAATGGCTCCAAAGATAGGCCCTAACCCCGCAATATTAAGAAACTGGATAATAAATATCCTCCAAGGTTTTAACTCTTGATAATCAACCCCATCCGCAAGGCGTTTAACAGGAGTTTCTTTTTGGGGAGAGGCTCCAAAGAATCTCTCTACAAATTTACCATATATAAAATAGCCCAAAATGAGCAGACACAAGCATATAATAAAGGTAACCATTGCTAATCATTTTTCACCATAACAGATTCAACCTCTTCTACAGTAATAGGAAGCCTCTTTGATCCTAATCGTCTTTTCCCATCCTCTGTGATAAGGATATCATCCTCAAGCCTTATACCGCCAAAATTGTAATACTCTTTCAGTTTTTCAAAATTAATGAACTGTTTGTTTGTACCCTCGTTTTTCCACTTCTCTATCAATGCAGGAATAAAATAGCAACCAGGCTCATCTGTAACAACATATCCCGGTTTAAGCTCTCTACCCATTCTAAGAGAGGCAAGTCCAAACTGGTCGGAAGGGCGCACTACATCATCATATCCAACATAAATCTGTCCCAAATCCTCCATATCATGAACATCGAGACCCATGTTATGTCCCAAGCCGTGAGGCATAAAGAGAGCATGAGCACCATTAGCCACAGCCTCATCAACATCTCCCGTCATAAGGCCAAGATCCTTTAAACCCTGAGCAATAAACTTGCAGGTTTTAAGATGGACCTCCTTATAGGTGATGCCCGGTGCAGAAAGATCGTATGCAAGATTATTAGCCCCACAAACTATGTTATAAATGTCTTTCTGTTTATTGGTAAACTTACCACTGGTAGGGATTGTTCTGGTAAAATCAGATGCATACCCCATATTGGTTTCTGCACCGGCATCTACAACAAGCAGTCTGCCGTCTGTAAGCACCTGATGATGAGTATGATTGTGTAATGTCTCCCCATTTTGTGAAAGGATTGTTGCAAAAGAGGTAAACCTGCCCTGTGATGCTGCAATACCCTCCATTATACCAACAAGTTCCTGCTCAACCATACCAAGTCTGGCCATCTTCATAACCGTATAGTGCATTGCATAGCCAATATTTGCAGCTTTGTCCAGCTCGGCAATCTCCTCTGCATCTTTTGCTATCCTTAAAGAGATAACCGCATTTATAAGCTCCATTGAGGCATCCTCTTTCATCTTCTCAAAAGGAGTTCCCAAAAGCTGATGCAACAATATCTTGTTGGCATATCTGTATGGTGGCAGATAATGAATCCTCCTGCCGTGCTGTTTATCTATATACTCTTTCAATTTGTCAAACGGAGCCGTCTTCTCAACCCCTACAAGTTTTGCTTTATCAGCCATAAACGGCTGAGGCCCCATCCAGATTATATCATCAATATCTACATCATTGCCAAAGATTATCTCCTCTCCGCTCTCGGTATCTATTACAGCTGCCAGCCCCGGTTCATATAGCCCAAAGAAATAGAGGAATGAACTGTCCTGACGGAATTTATATGTATTGTCGGGATAATTTGTAGGAGCTTCTACATTTCCCAATATCAAAATAATGCCGTTGCCAACCTTTTTTGCCAGTTCTCGGCGTCTTCTAATATAAGTCTCTTTGTTAAACATAACTGTACATATTTAATTATAAATCATCTCTTGAATCCTATCCTGTTACTTTTGTCTTTCGCTTTTGGCAACCTAACAGATAATGCTGCTATAGCTTTATATATATCATCCAACTCCTCACTCATATCCTCCAACAAATCATTTATTGCCTTTGTATTATCCTCATCATTTCTTTCCAATAAAGCAAGTTTGGTTCGTATCTCTTTCAGTTCTGCAGAGACAACAGATGTAGTTGTTATATAATTACGCATGGCAACGAATGCTCTTATAATAGCTCTATTTACATTTATCGCTTCATTGCTACGCAACACACTTGACAGCATTGCTACACCTTGTTCTGTAAAAGCAAATGGCAAATAGCGTCTGCCTCCTCTATTTGAGGACGCAATTTGCGTCCTCAAATTATCATACTCAAAATCATTAAGTTCAAACATAAAATCTTCACCTGCAAACCTCTCCATATTACGTCTAACGGCTTCTTTTAAACGTTTCGTCTCTACATGATACAACTCTGCTAAATCAAAGTCTAACATAACTCTTTGTCCACGTATCACATAGATTTTGCTTTGTATCATCTGTAACTCTTTCATAAATCTCCTCCACATATCATCTGCACAAAGTTAAATAAAAAAAAGGAGCAACGGTGTTGCTCCTTTGAAATTGTATAAATTTGATTTTATGATTAAAGACTACTGCTGGTCTGAATCCCACCATACATTTATAGTCCATGCATCATCTGCTGCATTCCACTGATCCAAACTCGTATTTGCCCCCGGAACCTGCTCGCCAATAGCCTTAAGATTCTTGGAGTTGTAGTTTGTCTCATGTGAACACTGTTTCCATCTGCGGAACTGTTTACCCTCCGGAATAGCTTTCTTGGCATCAGCAACATAGTTGTAGTTATCTGGAATACCCCAACCCAAGAAATATTCAGGATTAAAGTCATAACGACGCATATCGTTCCAGATCTCAACAGAGAAGTGCAGAGCAATACGTTTCTGAGTAAGAATCTTGCCAAGGGTAATATCACTTGCAGTACCAATACCGTTAGCAAGGAAATCATCCATATCTGCCTGTGTCATAGGTGCAAATGAAGGGCATTCTGCAAGGCCCTGATCCTCTGATACCCAGGTGTTAAGTTTCTCATTCATCTGCTCCATGCTGGCTTTGATACCCTCTTTGTAAGCAGCAAATGCACCAGACTTATCT
>CAVHKR010000131.1:0-4404 GCA_963636615.1 Acutalibacteraceae bacterium
ATTGTAGACATGGTGCAATCCAAAGATGATGCAGCTATAGAGGAGTTGCTCAATTCAGACACAATCTGGTACTGCGGCGAATGCATGTCCTGCGTAACCAGATGTCCAAGAAAGAATGCTCCGGGCTTGGTAGTAATAGCATTGAGAAACATGTCTATCTCCAAAGGTAATTTTATAAATTCAGAAAAGGGAAGACAACAGTATGCTCTTACTAAAGTGCTTGCAGGGAATGTCTTGAACTACGGTTATTGTGTCTACCCCAGGACTTTAAAGGCATCTCTCCATCCGGAGGCCGGACCAATTTGGGAGTGGATAGCAAAAAATATGGATGATGTCTATGCACGGAATGGAGCCAACTTGGGCGGAGAAGGCCCGGGTGCTTTGAGGAAGATTCCTCAAAGCGATCTGGATGAACTTAAGAAGATTTTTGATATCACCGGCGCTACAGAGAGAATAGAGAGAGTTAACAGCCTCTCAATGGAGAAGGCAAAAGAGTTAGGGTTAACAGAGGAGGAATACTTTACAAAAGTCTTTACAGAATCGTCCAATAATCATTTCAATAACAACGGGGAGGAGTAGATATGATATACGAAGGAAAAAAGAGAATTTGGAAAGATTATCAGAAAGAGATTCCCGATGATCACTATTTTTATGTAAGGAGCTGTATAAGACAGACTTTCTTCCCTGCATCAGAAAAGACTTTCCTTGATATATGCAGGAACAAGTTGCACAAGGATTTTTTTGAGACAGAGCACCATACAACCTGCGGAGGAATTGCATATCATGCAGATACAATTCCACAAGAGACGGCAATGACCATAATTGCAAGGCAATTTGCACTAATGAAGAAATATGGTTACGAAAACTATGTATGCTCCTGCATAACATCGTTTGGTCTGTACACAGAGACTCTTGAAACATGGAGAGAATTTCCTGAACTCGAAGCAAAGATTGCAGATAACCTCTGGAAAAGCTGCAAATTAGAGTTCTCAAAACCAAAATATCTTGCACATGCCAGCGACCTTATATATAAATTCCGCAACCTGATTGCGGAGCAGGCTAACTACAAACTTGTAAACAAGAATACCGGTGAGCCGTTAAGAGTGGTAGAACATATAGGCTGCCACTACTCAAAAATGTTTCCCTCTAAAGGTGTTGGCGGTGCAGAATACCCATATGTGCTAACCGGAATGGTAGAAGCATGGGGAGGAGAGGTGATAGACTATCCTGAGCGCAGGCACTGCTGCGGTTTTGGGTTCAGACAATACCTTGTAATGGCAAACAGAGGTTACTCCATCTCTAACACGCACAAGAAGTTTGAGAGTATGGAACCGTTCAAGCCTGATATGATTATTACAAACTGCCCCGGGTGTCCATACTTTTTAGACAGATGGCAATATGTGATTGCAGAGATGGAGGGAAAAACGTATGGCGAAAACGCTCATGGCATACCTGTTTTCACATACGAAGAGGTTGCAGGTCTTGTATTAGGCTATAATCCTTGGGACTTGGGCTTGCAGATGCACCAGGTTGGAGTTGAACCGCTTTTAGACAAGATAGGTATTCCGTATAATCCCGATGAAAAATATAAGGGATTGAATGGCAAAGATTTAGGCATTCCACAAATGCCATCGTCTATTCGTTGAACAGCTAATACTTAATAAATCATGAATCACAAAAATGTAGTTGTTATTGGTGGCGGTCCTGCAGGTATGGAAGCCTCTGCCCTACTGCAAAAGATGGGACACAACGTTATTTTAGTTGAGAAGAGAGAAAAATTAGGAGGACATCTTGCAAAATGGGACAGACTGTTTCCTATGGGCATTAAAGCCGATAACGTTTTAAATTCTCTTGCAGAGAATCTTAACGGTGTAAACTACTTTCTTAATACAGAGGTAAACTCAGTCAACAAATTGGAAAAGCAATACAATGTAATATTGTCAAATGGTATTGCAATGCTCACAGATTCAATCCTTTTTACTACTGGATTTGACCTTTTCAATGCAGAGAAGAAGGAGGAGTACGGATATGGCATATACAATAAGGTTATAACCAATGCAGACCTCGAAAACTATTTCAAGACCGGATCAGACAAAAGGATAGATAATCCGCAAAGGATTGGATTTGTACATTGTGTAGGGTCGAGAGATGAAAAGGCCGGTAACAGGCATTGTTCAAAAGTCTGTTGTGCAACAGCTGTAAAACAGGCATGTGAAATTAAGGAAAAATACCCTAATGCAGAGGTTGTATGTTTCTATATGGATTTGAGGATGTTTGGAAGAGGCTACGAGGATCTGTACCTTAAAGCTCAAAAAGAGTACGGCATACGATTCATTCGGGGCAGAGTTTCTGAAGTAGCGGAAAATATTGAACACCGGCTTGTTGTAAAAGCAGAGGACACACTGAGTGCAAAACCGCTGAAGGTAACATTAGACCTTTTGGTTCTTATGAGCGGAATGTGTAATTCAGCCTCCGGCAAAGAGGCGGCATCTCTGATTGGCTTATTACCTGCCGCTGACGGCTTTTTTGAGACAAAAGACTCAATTACAGGGACACTCAACAGTTCCAAGAAGGGTATCTTCTATGCCGGAGCTGCCACAGGACCAAAGACATTGCCTGAAACCCTTAACGAAGCAAGAGCAGCTGCACTTTCTGTAAACAACTACCTAAACTCAATGGACAATGAATAAATTCGGATACTCCCTCTCTCCTGCATCTGTCATAAATTTAGACAAGGTTGACAGCTCTAAATTCATGCTTTTGGCCAAATTGGAGCCGGATGTAAGAAAATGTATGGCCTGTGGGAGCTGTACGGCAACATGTACTGCCGGAAAGTTTACAAAAACATCGCTTCGCATTGCTATACATGCACTCCGAAACGGTTTGGAGGAGAAAGCATACGAGAGTCTTAAAGGGTGCATGCTGTGCGGAAAATGCTATATGGTATGTCCGCGAGGAATAAATACAAGACACCTTATTCTGTCTATATTCAGAATATACGGTTTTACTTTAGGAAAATAACTGAACATGAAAGAACGAATAACAGGCGGATATGACAATTTTGTGCTTCCATTCATGATTGGAATAAGTTTCCTTATTGTCTACCTGCTTATAGGACTTATAAGGATAATAATCCACATACCGCCACAGGACAGAAAAAAATATCTGCTCTCGCTCATAACACCCAAAACAATTATAAAGAACATAAAGGATATAGTATGTGATTGCCTTATCCATTTCAAGATATTCAAAAGAAAACCCCTGCTCGGATATATGCACGCAAGTATAGCCTTTGGATGGTTTATGCTTATTGTAATAGGACATATAGAGGTTGCCCTGTATGCTCCAGAACGCAACGGATTGTTGTATTATCCTGTCTTCTTCAGGTTTTTTGTAATGCAGGAGGGAGATGTTACATTAAGAGGCGCATTCTTCTTCTTTTTAATGGATTTCTTCCTGCTGATGGTACTGAGTGGGATTGCTCTTGCAATGTACAAACGCATACACTCCATTGCCCTTGGAATGAGACGGACTACAAAGCCAAGTCTGGCAGACCGAGTGGCTCTCTATTGTCTGTGGTCTATATTCCCTTTGAGATTGCTTGCAGAGAGTTTTACAGCCGGCATAAGCGGAGGGAGTTTTCTAACCAAGCCTATGTATTGGCTTTTCAACAACTTTCTTACAAATGATGCACATATTCTTCCAACATGGTGGGCTTACTCAACCGTTCTCGGACTGTTTTTTATTGCAATGCCGTTTAGCAGATATATGCATATTCCTACGGAGGCATTACTGATAACCTTCAGGAATGCCGGTTTAAAGACTACCAAGCCGCGCAAAGGCTTTGCGGAAGCCGAAATATATTCATGTTCAAGTTGCGGACTCTGCATAGATGCCTGCCCCATGAATGCACAAAAGAAGAACCTGAAATATTCATCGGTATATTTCATTAGATTTTTAAGAAGACATAATACAAAGAAAATTAATGAGATAGCCGAAAAGTGCCTCATGTGCGGAAAATGTGTTGCGCTTTGTCCCGTTGGAGTAAATTCTTGCGACATAAAACGCGCCCAGCGCGCTACAGTGTACAATAATCTGAAATATGATTACAGCTACCTGTCACAGGCTCACCACACGGCAGATACGGCAGGAGCAACGCCCAACATCCAACCCAAGATTCTCTATTTTGCAGGTTGTATGACACACAACACCCCATCTATAATAAAATCCATGGAGAAAATTTTTGAGCTTAGCGGAAGCAGGTATCAATTTGCAGACAAAGAGGGGGGTGTATGCTGCGGAAGGCCTCTCCTTCTCGCAGGAAAGACAGATGCAGCAAAGGAGGTAATTGTAAAAAACAGAGAGATGATAAAGGCAAGCGGATGCACTGCAATAGTCCTCTCC
>CAVHKR010000132.1:0-4391 GCA_963636615.1 Acutalibacteraceae bacterium
CGTTAATTATTTGTGTAAGGGGTTCCATTTGTTGTATAAGACGCTATAACTTTTAAAAGGTTACATAAAAAATGAATATAAGGCAACAACTACTGCGTTATGCTTGTTTCGAATATCCTCACATACGTTTGTATGCTGCGGTATTCTCAACTTCGCAAGCCTTGTATTTGTGCCTTATATTCATTTTTGTATTGTCGTGGTAAGGCAACAACTACTGCGTTATGCTTGTTTCGAATATCCTCACATACGTTTAGTATGCTGCGGTATTCCCAACTTCACAAGCCTTGTTCTGTGTATAATATTGGACAAAGTTAAAGTTTATTGTAACTATTCTTTCTTTTTACGTCTTAAAAGAGACAAAATCAAAAAACTCTAAAGATTTTGTAACCTTTTTCCAGATGCGCGTCTAAATAGAAAGATTGTTGAACTATTAAAATTTATATTATGAATTTAACGGCAATATTCGTTCTTGCAATTGTATGTTTTGCAATTTACAAGATAATAGAGGTTCTTACTCATAGAAAAGAGAGAATTATTGTTGCAGATAAGTTGGAACAGATAAACAATTTGAATGATTCTAATCTTCCCGACAGATTGACCCAATTTTTTTCCGAAAAGAAAAAATATACTTCACTAAGAGCAGGTTCGGTTCTTCTTGGTATGGGATTGGGCTTTTTGATTGGATTTATTATTCAATATTGTTGTTTTGGCCTTGATAACAATTATCAGCATGGTCAGATGATTAGTGTGATATATATGGCTTCCATTCTGATTTTTGGCGGTGCAGCCCTGCTCGGGAGTTTTGTTATTGAGCGAATGATAGATAAAGACAACAATTAGTTTGTAAGATAATAGTTGCCTATATCATGGTAAAATATGCTTCGACACCAATCCGAGGCATATTTTATTTTCCTATCCTGTATCCAACGCCTATCATCAGATTGTTAGGATCTTTGAAATTTTTAAGCTGATAACCTATCTGGATGAATATTTGTCGGGAAGCAAAGGCCTTTAATGCAAGAATTTGGTAAAACCCTTTGGTATCTTCGCCTCTATGAATGATGTTGTATCCTACACCAAAGTTAACAGAGAAGATTGGCATTGAGACCTCTCCTCTTGCAGATATGCCGGCTGAGAATCGCTTGGAGAATGGCTGTCTGTAAAACTTTATGCTTTCGGGGCTGTAGCCGGTTCCTTCAACAGGATATTCGCTTATATTTGCGCTTTCATCATATTGTGCATCAAGTGATAGTCCTGTCTTGAAATATCTGTTTATGCAGTATAACGGATTGATATTTATTCCTGCAACGCCAAATTTTCCGGGTATGAGAATGCCGTTATTGTCGTTGGTTATCCACTTTTTCTTTATTGCTCCATATAAAGACAGATCATATACAAAGCTATTCTCCCTATTTGGGGAACTATGGTTTAATCTGTAGTGAGAGTTACTGTTGTCTGTCTGTTTGCCGAACTGTCTTATTGCTCCTATTCTTATACCTATGGTATTCAGTCCCCTGTTGGGATATTGAGTGTTGCCGTTTGAGAAGTGCGTACCATCTATCCCAAGGGTAAAATTATAGTTGTCATTTAATCTGTAATTAAGCAATACTGCAAGGTTAATGTAGGCGTTTGCCTTTAAGCCTATTACGGTGTTGAACGGATTGTTGTCATCGTCAAATTTTTTCCATCCGAATGATATGCCAAAATTCCATTCATACCCCAAAGTCAGCTTGCCGTCTTGTGTGATATTGGTAATTTTTGAGCCTTGGAAAATATATACCGCAACAGGGTTACCTATTTCGTGAGAATTGTTGAAGCTGTTGTAAGAAACTCCAATACCTTGATATGCGTGCGGATATAATTGTCCAAAGTGAGAGTTTTCATTAAATTTAAATCCAAACTTAAGATGTCCGGATTGGGTAAACCCTAATTTTTTTCCGGCTGCATTCACGCCTCTCAAAAAATCTGTCGTCTGGAAAATATATCCAGGTCTGTAATCAGCACCTACAAAATAGTAAGGTTTATTTATTGTTGTATCTCTATAACCGCAAAAACAGGTTTCGGCAGCAATAAGCCTGCTATGCCATAACAGAGCAAGCAAGCCCAAAATCACACCTGTATTCTTTATGCTTCTTAACATAAGGTATAATTTATTGTGTTTTCTATATTATTTCTATTGTATTACATTTTGTGTTACAGTATAGCCTACCGGTTCACTACTGTTATATATTCCTCTGATTAATTTTTCTTTACCGTTTTTTGAACTCTTTAGATGAAGAATATACTCTGTAGAAAGTGTAATATATTGTACATTTAAACAAAATTCAATTTTGGTGTGCGGCTGTAAAGTATAATTGGATTTTTCCTCTGTATTAAGATGAACAATCATAATGCTCTGTTCCAAATTTGAGTAAAACCTGCACTTCAACTGTTGTATTATTGCCTTTCCATCTTTTACCTGAGGTATTGAGATAGGGGTGGAACTGTATGAGTCGTCTTGCATGTACGTAATTGAGCTGTTGAATACTGCTGTATACTCAAAATTATCTTTCCAGACAACTCTCCCTGTTATCTCTTTATCCCCTGTATTATTAATGATAACTTTGTCAACTAAGGTGCTATTTCTCTCTATTCTGGCATTTTCGAGATTGGGGTACTCAATTCTGTCTACAATATATATATCATCATTTTCAACTATGACTTGGAGGCTTTTTATATCATATTCATTGCCTACAACTATGTATAGTATATAATTATTCAACATTGAATTAGAGCCCATTATGAGTGTAAGTTCATCTGACTTTTCTCTTCTTATACTAAACTCAATGCCGTTGTGACTATATGTAACATAGCCTAATTCTTTAAGTAGTATGCCATCTTTCTGTTCTTGTTCTACTCCGTTAAGATCATACGATTTGGCTTCGGAAGAGCTTATCTGCATCATACTGTCATAAAAGTATTCTATATCCCAATTCCCACCTTTGAATTTTACAGTTAAGGTGTCTAATGTGCCGCTTACGGTATAATCCAGAACATCCGGAGCATATTTATCTACAAAAACATCTTTATTGCAACTTGTAAATGTTACCATCATCAATAGTGGCAATATTAACCACTTGAATTTAAGATGTCTTAAATTTTCTATCATAATAGGATGGTATAAAAGTTAAAAAACAGCCTTTACAATTTTGGCTACATTGTCTGTGTTGCCCATTGTATAAAAGTGTATGACAGGAAGTCCTGCGGCTTTAAGCTCCTTAGCCTGCGCAATTGCCCATTCAATACCCAACTCCTTTATTTGCTCATTGTTCTTGCAGAGCATAACCTCACGAACCAGTGCTTGTGGAATATCAACATGGAAAGTCTGGGGTAGGAGAGTAAGCTGCTTGAGTGTACTCAAAGGCTTTATTCCAGGAATGATAGGCACATCTATCCCGGCTCTCCTGCATTGTTCTATAAAGTTGAATATCTTTTTGTTATCATAACACAACTGCGTAACTACATAGCTTGCACCTGCATCAATCTTCCTCTTTAGATTCTCTATATCCATCTCTAAGTTTGCAGCCTCCGGATGTTTTTCCGGATAGCCGGCAACACCAATGCAGAAATGAGTTCTATAATCATGCTGCTTATCATCATCCAAGTAATAGCCACGATTCATGGAACTTATCTGTTCAACAAGTTCGCTTGCATACCTCCATCCGTGTGTCTGTGCCGTGTACCGCTGTTCACCCCTCATTGCATCCCCTCTCAATGCCAATATATTGTCAATTCCAAGCAGATCCAAATCTATCAGAGCATCCTCTATATCATATCTCGTCATTCCACCGCATATAAGATGCTGTACAACCTCAATATGATACCTCTTCATTATTGCAGCCGAAATGCCAACAGTGCCGGGTCTGTTCCTCACAATATGCTTCTCCAACAGGCCATCCTCTCTCTGAACATATTCTGCCCCCTCCCTCTGAAAGGTTACATTGATATATGCCGGATTGAATTCCGCCAATTTATCTATTGATTTAAATATCACCTTTGGGCTCTGACCTTTAAGAGGTGGCAGCAACTCAAAGGTCATTCTGGTCTTTCTATCAGCAATTGCTCTGTTAATACAATCAATAATCTGCATATTAAAACTAATATATGAATTTATACAACATTATATTCTCTCTATCAACTTTCTTATTATATCCGCAGGCATCCCTCTTCTTTTTGCATAGTCGGCCATCTGATCAGCCCCAATCTTACCTATTGAAAAATATTTGACATCCGGATCCCCTATCATCATTCCGCACAGAGCCTCTCCCGGATCTATCATATAATTCTCTGTAAGCTGCATACCCGTATTCTTTTCAACATTTAGAATATCAAATATATCCCTCTTTAAAGAG
>CAVHKR010000133.1:0-4348 GCA_963636615.1 Acutalibacteraceae bacterium
AGGTTAAGGATAAAAATGACCCACTGTATATAGGATTTTTCCATACAGGTGCATATCAGGAATCTATAGCCGGTTATGGTGGAATACAACACTGCCTCCAACCTGCTCCCAAACATGTTATAATTGACCTTGATGAAGATGGCGAGTATTTTACCAAACTGTTTAGCAAGGAGCAGTCGTATAAGAGTATGCTAAAAATTTTAGGCTATTAAAAGTTTTTATGGCACAACTTACAGCAGCAAAGATAAAATTTATTAGATCACTATCGCACAAGAAGTTCCGTAATGAGGAAAACCTCTTTGTGGTAGAGGGGGAGAAACTTGTAGCAGAGGCAGAAAAATCCGGATTTAGAATAGTTGAAAAATATTACAAAGACGAGATAGGCGATAATGCAATGAGCCGGATTTCATCACTCTCCTCCCCCTCTCCTGTGCTTGCTGTAGTGGAACAGAAAAACCTCTCATTTACAGAGTTTCTTAACTCATCTGCCAATATAGCAAAAGGTCTGTATCTTGCATTAGACGATATTAAAGACCCCGGTAACATGGGAACCATAATAAGAATTGCAGACTGGTTTGGAGTAGATGCCATATTTGCCTCAGAGCAGACAGTAGAATTATATAACCCAAAGGTTGTTCAAGCAACAATGGGCGCAATATTCAGAAAAAAAATCATTTATTGCAGTAACCTCGCAGATACTATTCTATTGCTGTCTGATAAGGGATTACCTGTGTACGGAACATTTTTGAACGGAGAGAATATCCACAGAAAAGCCCTTACAAAAAATGGTATTATTGTAATTGGGAATGAATCTAACGGCATTAGCAAAAAGGTTGAAAATTGCATAAAGGAAAGGCTTTTCATTCCTCCCTACCCTGCAACAGAAGCTCCTGCATCTGAATCTTTAAATGCGGCCATAGCAACCGCATTAGTCTGTTGTCTGTTCAGAGAAAACGGATAAAACAGCCAATCTGCCATTTCACCCGTTTTTATATTCAGAACATGTACTGTAATTTATGACTCTTTCTTCTTAAATATATTCTTACCCTTATTGAGAAGATTTTTTGCACCATCCTTTACCTTTTCTACAGGATTATTTTTAGTGGGGTCAACTGTCTTGTCGTTACTCTCCTCTTTAATTTTATGAGCTTCTATGTACTCTCGCTGCTGTTTCTCATCCAATGTACAAACTTGTTGCACACCGCCATTACTCAAATCCCCCATGGAGATAATATATGTTCCGTCCTCTCTCTTTGGACCAATGACGTACGGAGTTTTCATTCCATGATACAAAGTATTGAATGACTCCCCTTTGGATGTTTTCTTATAGTCTACAATTTTAGGATTAGCCTCATCGTCACTACACCCTTTAACACTATGCTCAAATTCCATCTTATTAAGGTCTACTATAATCCAACAATCCATAGGATATCCCTCATATCCCACAATGTACATAAAATAGAACTTGCGTGATTGACCGGACACGACTGTTACAAACAGACAAAAAAGTAAAAATAGAATGAATTTTTTCATAAAATAAATATGCTTATTGTGTTACTGATACCTCGCAAATTTAATAAAAATACCCTAAGAACTATCTGACTTTTAAAAAAATCTTTGTCTTAAAACCTCGTATAATGCAACTCCACACGCTACAGAGACATTAAGAGAACCTATACTGCCTTGCATTGGAATCCTAACCTCAGATGTTGCCATTTGGCGGATTACAGGAGAAACACCTTTATCCTCTGCCCCCATAACTATTGCCACAGGACGTTTCAAATCTGCCGAATAGATATAATCATCTGCCTTTTCTGTTGCAACAACAATATCTATATCACTCTCCTTTAAATAGTAGAGAGCAGTCTTAAGATTAGGCACTTTACAGACATCCATTTTAAGGAGTGCTCCTGCAGATGTTTTTATGGAATCGGGAGTAATTGAGGCTCCCCCCTTTGCCGGGATAATTATAGCATTTACCCCCGCACACTCCGCTGTACGTGCTATTGCACCAAAATTACGTACATCTGTTATTCCATCCAATATAAGAAATAACGCTGCTTTATCTCTGTTGTGCGCATGTTTCACACAATCCTCTATTGAGAGATAATCAACTGTAGAAATTGTGGCAACTACCCCTTGATGTCTCCCCTTAACCATCTTTTCTAACTTCTCTCCCGGGACAAACTGAAAAGGAATCGACTTGGACATAATAAGATCTAACAATGTATGGAACTGCTCCCCCTCCATCCCTTTTTTAAAAAAGACCTTCTCTATCTTTTTATCTGATGTAACAGCCTCTATAACAGGATGCATTCCAAAAAGGTAGTTAACTCTGTCTGTATTCTCTTCTATGTGGGTTCTATTTTCATAACAGCGCTTCCTGCCATCTATTTTTTCAGAAAAGCTTTTTTTATTCTCTCTATTATCAAAACCCTTTCTCTCAAAACCTCTTTTTGCAAAACCTCTTTTTGCAAAAGGCTTTCCATTGCCTTTAAAATCTTCCATACTGTTTATTCTCAATTATTTGTCAAATTATCTAACTTTTCCTGCTCTGTAGACCACACCTCCATGGCTTCTTCTAATTTCTTCCCAACCTCCTCATACTGAGTATAAAGTTCCTCCATCTTCTGAGGAGTCCCACCTAATGCCAATTCATCCTCAATAGCTTTCTTCTTCCCCTCAAACGCATCAATCTCCTCCTCCATCTTTTTAACTCTGTTTTTAACCGTTCTTATCTCTTTATCCAACTCACGCTGTTGCCGGGCTGTCAGTATAGGGATCTCTCGTTTAGAAGGCCTGCTTGAGGAGTGGTTAAGAGGTAGATCTTTTTTATCAGGTTGTACCTGTATAGCAGGTTTTACCTCCTTTCGTTCAATCTCATGCAGATTCTCCAACCTCTTGCGCATAAGAAAATCATTTATACCGCCAAGATGTTCCTTAATTCTACCATCCTTAAACTCATAAACCTTGCTCACAAGACCATCCAAAAAATCTCGGTCGTGCGATACTATTATAATTGTACCATTATATGCCTGCAAAGCCTGTTTAAGCAGATCTTTTGAGAGCAGGTCCATGTGGTTTGTAGGCTCATCCAACGCCAACAGGTTATGAGGGCGCAACATAAGTTTTGCCATTGCCAAACGGGCACGCTCCCCACCGCTTAACACTGCAACCTTTTTCTCTATATCCTCCCCCTTAAAGAGAAATGCCCCAAGAATATCCCTTAATTTTGTTCTAATATCTCCAACTGCTATTCTGTCTAATGTTCCAAATACAGTATCCTGTTTGTCTAACACATCCTCCTGATTCTGTGCAAAATAGCCCATATCAACATTATAGCCTAATTTTGCAAGGCCATCTATAGGGAACAGCTCGCCAGTAATGATTTTCATAAGCGTAGACTTTCCCTCACCGTTACGCCCTACAAATGCAACCTTCTCCCCTCTTTCTATGGAAATCTCTACATTATTGAGAATAACCTTTGATCCATAACCTATAGTTGCATCCTTGCACTCAAAAACCACATTTCCGCTTCTTGGAGCTGGCGGAAACTTAATATTAAGTGCAGCTTTATCCTCTAAATCAACCTCAATAATATCTAACTTTTCAAGCTGCTTTATACGGCTTTGTACCTGATTGCTTTTTGTTGCCTTATATCTGAAACGCTCAATAAAGTCCTCTGTCTTTTCAATCATACGCTGCTGGTTCTCATACGCAGCACGCTGCTGTTCCATGCGCTCTCTCCTAAGCTCCTTGTATTTTGTATAAGGAACCTTATAGTCGTAAATCTTACCAAGCATTATCTCAACGGTACGCTTGGTAACGTTATCTAAAAATTTACGGTCGTGCGATATTACAACAACCGCCCCCCTAAATCCTTTAAGATAATCCTCGAACCATTCAATAGACTCAATATCAAGATGATTGGTAGGCTCATCAAGCAAAAGCAAATCCGGAGCCTTAAGCAATATCTTTGCAAGTTCAATGCGCATGTTCCACCCTTGGCTGAATGTTGAAGTCTGCCTATCAAGCTCATTTTCCTTGAATCCCAATCCTTTTAGCACCTTAACAGCCTTAGATTCAACAGGTTCATCCTCCATCATTGTAATCCTGTCGTTAATCTCGTTCATCTCTACCATCAGGTTATGATACGATTTGCTCTCATAGTCTCTCCTATCCCCAAGCTCTCTCCCAATAACCTCCAATCTCTCATGCATCTTAAAGAGAGAATCAAAAGCTGTAAGAGTCTCATCAAGAACAGTCTTGCCCTTTGCATGCTCCATAATCTGCGGCAGATAGCCAATATTAACTCCGGGGGGAACCATCACACTGCCATGCGTTGGAG
>CAVHKR010000134.1:0-4288 GCA_963636615.1 Acutalibacteraceae bacterium
CTGTTGATGTACCTGTCAGTTTCTTTGTGGCATTGTCAGACAATACTACAGAGGCAAACTCAACCGCCATGTTCTCTTTATCTATAACTTTTCCTGTTATCCTATAGATATTCTGCGCAGAGATATTTCCAACGCAGCATAGCACCAGCAATAATGTAAAATATACCCTCATAAGTTGTTTAATTTGCATTTTCCTCTGTCCTCTCCTCTCCTGATGGTAGCTGTGGAGGATTTGCTTCAAACCATTCATGTCCGCAGTCTCTGCAGTATGCCCAGCATGGCTCTCCCTTATTTGGATGAAAATGATTAATATTTTTACCTCCGCAATCCGGGCATGTTAAATCACACGTGATTGCATAAGCAGCAAAAGCACCTCCTAATAGAGTAACTACTAAAACAACAATAAGTGAGAAACTTTTAAATGTTCTTTTCACAACAAAAGATTTTAATGGTTAAAAATTGTTTATAAGTTTAATAAAGAGCATTTTTGCAAATATGTTACAATGGGAACAATCGGTTTAATGGAATCCTTATAAGTACAAAAGTTAAAACCAAGCGCAATATAATAAAAACAATCATACAAACTTCCTGTATGGCTGTTTTTTCTACTAAGGCAAGTCGGGGTTTTATATTATTTCGTATCTTTGTAACTTTAACTTAATAGCAATTGTTAATTTAGTATTATTAAGAGAAACTGCCCTAAAACAGATTTGCCGGCAGTTCTCTTAGAGTTTGCAGGTTTTATTACTGTATGAAAGGTAGCAGGAAGGTAGTAGTCTACAGCTCTGTTGTAGCGTTGCTGCTTGTTGGGATATGTGTGTATCTTTTTTTCAAATTGTTGGGAGACAACAATACAAACGGTTCCGGGGTAGACAAACCGGGATCGGAGCTTGCTATGCAGAGTAGGAAGCTGCTTAAAGCTGTCCCTACAGATGCGGTTTTTGTCTTAACCGTAGAGAAGACAAGAAAGATTACAGACAATATAGGCAATCGTGTAAAAATATATGATTTCCTTTGGAACACCCCCCTTGTACAGGAGCTGCCGGCAGTTGTCTCGCTGCACTATTCCTCTAAGAATGAGGTCTCTCTGCTGTTTGTTACAGACCTATCCCATGCGGAGAACGGAGTTAGCGGGATGTTAGATATTATAAAAAACAATGGAGGGGTAGGTTTTAAAGATTACAACGGAATTACCATATACAGGTCAGAGATACCGTATAAAAGTTACTCGGCATTTTTTAAGGGACTGTTTATAAACAGCAGCTCTCCATACGTTGTGGAGACCTCGATAAGGCATCTGAACAAAGAGCTTTCTATATTGGATAATCCCGATTTCAACAACCTGCTAAGTCGTAGCAGCAAAGGGGACTGTCTCTATTTCAATCATCAGCAGACAGGTAAGCTCTTCTCGGGATGTGTAGAGTACAACCGGCTAAAGTATTCAGATTTTTTTATGCGCCTCAGCAGGTGGACTGTATCTGATTTTTCCGGCAGTTCAGACTGCATGAAGCTAAATGCAGAGATGTTGTGCGGTACGGATGAAAGCAATTATGCAACAGTTTATATGGGGCAGAAAAGTTGCGAGTCGGGGATAGCCAAGATTCTTCCTGCCCGGACAATCTTCTTCTGTACAGTGATGCTGTCAGACAAAAAGGATTTTGAGAAGAGACTTGGCAGATTTTTGGAGGTAAAAAAGAGGAAGAGATTATACACGCAACGCTTGGACAGAATATCGCAAGACAATATTTCACCGGAACAGTTTAAGGATTCTTTAAAAATAGAGGAGATTGCTGCGGCACGGTGCAAATTTGGGGATTCATATCAGTGGATCAATCTTATAAAAACGGAGAGAGGGGGGTGGCTTAGCAGATTTGCAGGGTGTTTTGCAAATGAGGAGATACCATCGGTGGCTGTGTATCCGTACAAAGGGTATTTGGAGGCAATCTACGGAGAACTCTTTTCCCATGCAGAAGAGGAGGCGTTTTTAAAGGTGGGCAACTGGTTTGTAATAGGGCCAAGGAGCATTATAGAATCTTATGCAACAGGAGATGCCAATTACTATTCGTTTGAGGATTACATAGTGCAGACTCCTGCAAAGGATTTTGTTGGCAGCAAGGCATTTTCAAAGATCTTTATAAATATATCAGATGATAAGGATTCTATACTGACTGTTTTGCAGCCGGAGCTGAGGAGAAAGATTGCGTCTCAGATAGACAGCAATGATTTCTGTGCAGTAACAATAGATATATCTCCATGCAAACAGCGTTCTCTTTCTGCCGGTATCTCTTTTTACAACAAGAGATTGGAGAGGAAACCTGAGCCGCGTGTAAGGGAGCTTCCTGCAGGCGTGGCAGTAACGGACAGCATAATAACTGTTCCTAAGGGGCCTTTTAGGCTTGTTGATTTTGTAAATGGGGGTGACTGCTTTTTAGAGCAGCAGTCTAATTGCAAACTCAGCTATATAAACGGACTCAAAAAGAGGGTATGGAGTATAGATTTCAGTTCTCCTCTTGCAGGGATGGTGGAGCAGGCCGATCTCTTTAAAAACGGAAAACTCCAGATGTTCTTTATATCGGGAGACAAACTTTACGGATTAGACCGCTTAGGGCGTTTTCTAAACGGGTATCCAAAGAGATTGGACAAGAGCATTGCATTGGGACCGCATCTGCTTGACCTAAACGGAGACAAGGAGTATTCATTTATGGCAATAGCGGAGGATAATAGCATTATCCATAGATATTTAAAGAGCGGAAAACCTGTCCTTAACTGGAAAGACATACATAGCGGGCAGTTTGTAAAATCTATTCCGCAGAGTATAAAGATTAATGGCAGGTTGTACTGGATTGTTAGAAATGTTTGCACTGTTGAATTTTATACTAAAGATGGTGTGCTTGTTGAACAAAAAGACAAGAAGTTGAAAATTGCTCCCGATTCGCAGGTAGAGCTTATCAACGGTGCTGAGGTTAAGGTAACTGGAACAAATGACAAGGAGTTTGCATTTAATGTTGAAACCGGGAAAAGCAAAAGATTGTAGTTTTTATTGTAACGAATTTGACTGATGGAATTTATAATAACTTTTCTGCTGATTATATTTCTTGTGACATGGCTTGCCGGCAAGATATTCCCCTTTTTGCTCAAAAGATTTTTAAAAAGGAGATTTGGTATTGATACGGCCGGATTTGAGAGTAACAATAGCAGCGGCAAAGCAAAGAGCTATTCAAACTACAAGGATGTGAACCCATCTCACGGCAGGGAGAAGACAGAGGAGGAGAGACGTGTTGGGCAGGTTACGGAGATTATGGTAACAGAGGAACATGATAAGATTATAGATGAGGATTTGGGGGAATATGTGGAGTATGAAGAGGTAAGTTGTAACGAGAAACAGTAATATTAAGAATACGCAGATGGAAGATTTTAAAAGATTGTTGGCATACGCCAAACCTTATAGCAGATTCTGGCCGGGGTACCTTATCCTCTCCATAATGTCTGTAATTTTTGGAGTGGCCAACTATGCTCTCATAAAACCGCTTTTGGATATTCTGTTCAATCCGGAGCAGTTAACGCAGCAGTTGGTTAAGCCACAGTTTAATCTGCTGAGCATTAATTATTACAGCGATATTTTCTATTACTATCTTACAGAGATAATGAGAAACGGTCTGCTTAGGGGTCTCTTCTTTGTATGTATCATACTGCTTGCCGCTTCGTTTGTCTCCAATCTTGCAAGGTATCTTTCACAGAGGATTCTTGTAAATATGCGTACCTATATAATGCAGAATATCAGAAGGGCGCTTTTTGATAAGATTGTATCTCTCAATGTAGGTTATTTTAATACAAGAAAAAAGGGGGATATTTTGTCGTCAATTTCTAACGATGTAACAGAGGTACAGAATGGTGTTGCAAACAGTTTTCATGTCCTGTTCAGAGAACCGCTGCTTATAATAGGGTTTTTGACAGGGCTTTTTTATATGTCTCCAAAACTTACAATAGTTACCCTGCTCACTCTGCCCTTTTCTGCATTGATTATAGGGAGGATAAGCAGAAAGCTAAAGAGAGGAGCTGTTGTTACGCAAGAGCTTATGGGAAAGATTGTAAGTCATTTCGAAGAGGGGATATCGGGAATAAGGATAATAAAAGGATTTAATGCGCAGAAGTATTTGGAGGAGAGGTTCGAAAAGACCAATGAGGAGCACAAGAGGTGTAGCAGAAGCATGTTCTACAAACAGGAATTGGCCTCTCCGTTGTCTGAGTTCTTGGGAATAGCTGTAGCTACGGCGGTTCTCTTTTATGG
>CAVHKR010000135.1:0-3867 GCA_963636615.1 Acutalibacteraceae bacterium
CTATCATGTTGCAAGGAATAAGGTCATTAAATATATGAATGACCATACATAAGTGCATAAGAGATTATAGTCACATACAGATGTAACAGCAAAGTATTAACAATAAGAGAGGATAACAGAGATGAAAAAGCATTATGATTTAAATAACATAGGTAAAAGGCTTCCATATACAGTTCCCGATAATTTTTTTGAGACTGTGGAGGAGGAATTGATTAGAAAAGCAAAACAGGTAAAACCTTTAAATGAGGGTGTGGGAGAGATGGAAAAAGCTACAGGCATCGGGCGTATATCATTTAGGGTTATAATCTCTGCTGCTGCTCTCATAATACTTGCTGTTACCTGTATCCAGCTATATTACAACGCTAACAGAGGATATTCTACAATAGAGGATGCTTTCTGTAACTTAACAAATGATGACCGGTCATATTTGTTGGAGCTTTATAGCGATGACATATTTATTAATACTCAAAACGAATAGCAATGAACAGATTATTTAAAATTTTGACAATCACCTTGGCGGTGGCAACATGTAATCTTACATTAAATGCCCAAAATAACAAGCAACGAATAAGCAGAGAGGAGCTTGCAAAGACTCAGGCAAGGCATATTGCAACCGAACTTGCATTTGATGAAGCTACAACCTTAAAATTTACAGAAACATACTGCAATTATCAGAAGGAGATATGGAATCTTGGCCCAAGGATTAGAAAGAATGATGGGGCAAAACAGGCATATTCTGCGGAGCAGGAATCCGAAGAGGAGATTAAAGCCAAGTTTGAACAAAGCCAAAAGATATTGGATATACGCCAAAGATATTATAATGAATATAGCAAGTTCTTAACTCAGAAACAGATAAAACGAGTTTACGAGATTGAGAAAGATATTATGAAACGGCTGTCAAGACATGGCAGCAAAGATAAGAGTAGGCGCAACCTCTAATAAACTTTTTCTTGTGTGAGGACGATTAACATTCCGATCGTCCTCTTTTTTAAGGCTTTAAGGTAGAAAAATAGTGCCTTACAATAGGCACTGCCATTGCAAATGAAAAGAGATCTGCAACTGCCTGGCTTATCTCAACCCCCAACAGTCCGAAAAAATAAGGAAGTATGAGTATTGCAGGAATGAGGTATAATCCGTTTCTTGCAGAGGCTAACAGATTAGCAGAGATTGTTCTGCCACTTGTTTGCAGCATCATGTTGCTTGCCGTGAGGAAGGCTGCAATAGGGAATGTAATTACTTGCCATCGTAGTGCAACCGCACCAACTTCAACAACATGCGGATCATGTCGTAACATATCTATAAGAGAATCTGCAAAGATAAAAGTGAGTATGCAGGTGGGTATCAGGATAACCATATAAGTCTTAAGACAGAAATAGAAACCATCTTTCACACGTTTGTAAAGCTTTGCACCATAACAGAATCCACACAAAGGCTGGAATCCTTGTCCTATTCCTATGATTATGGCAAAAACAAAGAATGTTACTCTTGTAACAATAGACATTCCGGCAATTGCCGCATCTCCGTATGCGCCTGCAGCTACATTCAGCAACATTGTTGATAAAGAGGCAAGACCTTGTCTGGACAGGGATGGCGTTCCCCCTTTGAATATCTCTACATAATAGCTCTTTTTAAATGAGAAATCAATAATCTTTATTGGGAGGTTCCCTCTTCTGAAAGACATCTGCAGCAGTACAAGGAATCCTGCAATCTGACTTATAAGTGTGCCAATGGCGCAACCTAAAATTCCAAGCTCAAATGTGAACATAAAAAGGGGAACAAGGGCAATATTCAACACTGCACCGGTGAGCATGCCGTACATTGCATTTTTTGCGTTTCCCTGAAAACGCATCTGGTTATTAAGGACTATGGAGCCTGTCATAAACGGTGCTCCAATCGCCACAATGCCAAGATATTGCATGGTATATGGCAGTATGGTGGGAGATGATCCTAAAGCAACAGATAATGGCTCCAAAAAGAGCAGACAGCACAGAGTTATAGCTAATCCGAATAATAATGCGCATATAAATGATGTTGCAATCATCCTGCTTGCAGGGCCTGTCTCTTTGGCTCCAAGTTTACGGGAGACATAGGTTCCGGATCCCTGCCCAAAAAAGAACCCTACAGCTTGAATTGCAGACATTATAGGGAAGACAACTCCAACAGCGGCTGTTGCCTGAGTGTTAAGCATGCCAACATACCATGTGTCTACAATATTGTATATACTGGTGACAAGCATACTGATAACTGTAGGAATGCCCATAGTAAAAATAACTCTACCAACCGGTGCTTCAGTTAAAAAAGTATAGTTGTCTTTATTGTGGATCATCTGATAACTTGTTTGCATTTGACTGCATCATGCCTGTCACGTGGCACAAAGATACATCTAAAAAATGAGTAAGACTGATCTTTGTTGCTTTTTAATGGCGTTTTAATGGTGAGAGGGTGATTTAACCTTTATTTATTGTAAATTTGCGCGAGCCTGACGTGTGACCATTATGAATGGAAGGTGTGATCTCCTCTTGCTGTTTGTAATAATTGCATGTTACTAATAATGTTGTTTGATAATTATTTATATGGATTTTAAGAAGTTTAGTTTGGATGACTACAATGCCATGTCTAAGAACACTTTAATGGATAATATAGGCATTGAGTACACTCTTGTAGAGGAGGGGAGGGTGGAGGCTGTAATGCATGTGGACAACAGGAATTGTCAACCGTTTGGGGTTCTGCACGGTGGGGCGACTTTATCTCTTGCAGAGACTATTGCCGGGCTTGGTTCATTAGTGTATTGTAATGAAAAACAACTGGTTGTTGGAATGCAGATTAGTGGTAGCCATGTAATGTCTGCACCTGTTGGCGATATTGTTCATGCCGTTGCAACAATTATTCATAAGGGGCATAAGACAGACGTGTGGAATGTAGATGTTTTTACATCTGACAACAAGATAGTCTCTACCATAAGAGTAACTAACAGTATAATAGAGAAGAGATAGAATGAATCTGTTGTCTGTGGAGGAGGAGATTGCAAGATTGCTGGGCTACTGTAAAGATGCTTATGCCATTTGGAAGAGTCCGGGCGAAGCGTCTCTGCAAATAGCTGTTGGAAAATTTGTTAAGGTTGATTCATTAAAGGCATTAGCTCAATACAGCGGTTTTGTCATGGCTCCTTTTAATCATAATGAAGATTTTCCGATAACTGTTCTTGTCTCTAACGATATAGCCACCTACAAACTTCCCAAGTCAGATGATACTCTTTTTAAAGGATGGAGGTCTAACGATAACTGCCCGGGAAATTTACCGGATTGCTCCTGCAAAGAGGAAGAATATAGGGGATATAGTGAACGTTTTAATCTTTTTATCAATGCTGTAAACCAAAGAGAGTTCAGCAAACTGGTACTATCAAGAAAGAAGGATCTAATTGTTGGCAAAGTTGATTTTGAGTTGAAAGCATTTTTAAAGGCTTGTTACCTATATGATGATTCCTATGTCTACATCTGCAAAAACGGCTGTTATGGTACATGGGTAGGGGCCTCTCCGGAGGTTTTGTTATGCGCAAATGGGGTAAATTGCACCACAGTTGCCTTGGCCGGGACTATGCCGTATGATAATCATGGGCTTCCCGACAAATGGGGTTCTAAGAACATAGCGGAGCAGGCGTTTGTAGCCGGTTATCTTAGGGAGATTGTTCAAAATTTTGACCTGTCGTTTAATGAGTCGGACCCTTTTACTGTAAAAGCCGGCAGACTGCTACATCTTAAAACTGTTTTTACATTTGGAATGGGAAACAACTCTAATTTCGGAGATTTTTTGGAAGCCGTTCATCCCACGCCTGCAGTTTGCGGATTGCCCAAAGGAGAGGCATTAAAG
>CAVHKR010000135.1:3877-4268 GCA_963636615.1 Acutalibacteraceae bacterium
GCATTAAAGTTCATATTGGAGAATGAGGGGTATAAAAGGGGATACTATACAGGTTTTGTCGGGAAGCTGAATATTAAAAGTGAGACAGAACTTTATGTGAATCTACGATGTATGGAAGTGTGCAATAATGTTGTTTCTTTGTATGCCGGTGGCGGAATTGTAAATGAATCCGTTGCTAATGATGAGTGGATTGAGACAGAACGGAAAATGGCAACGATGCAAGATCTGTTGTTTGATTAAATTTATTTATGTTTACGGATAAGAAAAATATACTTCAATTGCTTGCTGTTTTAAAGGGATTTGGAATAAGCAAGGCGGTACTGTGTCCGGGGAGCAGGAATATACCTATGGTTCAATCTTTTTTATCTGAACCTTTCTTTGAGTGCCACTC
>CAVHKR010000136.1:0-4264 GCA_963636615.1 Acutalibacteraceae bacterium
TATAATAGTCTGCCATTGCCCTACATTTTACGCAAAAAACAAGAAGAAAGGGTGATATGATTAGATTATAGTATTATATATCTGTATATTATGTTAATTATATCTAGTAAATATATATGTATTGTAAAAATATCTACATTCTTAGTTTACAAGATATTATTAAATGTAGCATACTAATGCGTTCTCTTGTTTACATTTTGCATCACAGACTGGATTACAGAAGTAAACTAAATATTGCTTACATTTGTAAATCCTTAATATTACAGATATGAATCAGCGTTTACAACAATTTTTAGACTTGGAAAACATAACACCTGCCAGGTTGTCTGATATTTTGAATGTGCAAAGGTCAAGCATTTCACATATCTTAAACGGTAGGAACAAACCAAGCTACGATTTCATCAGAAGAATACTATCTAAATTCCCTGCATTGAATGCAGACTGGTTGCTCACAGGGAGAGGCAAACCATACAAGGAGAACACCCCTCCTATCTCCTCCACAGAAAATAGCTTGAGGGAAAGCAAAAGCCGGTATGGAAACCACCCGGACTTACGCAACAGCTCCAATCATAAACAAGAAGAGAGAGAAAGCGGTCTTTTTGCTATAGATGATTATAATATGGTTATACCGGATAAAGCCTTGCATTCAGCTGAAAATGAGAATAATGTACAACAAACAAACAGTGCTGAACCTTATGAGAATCAAAAAAATACCAACGACTGTACAACTACAAAGCAAAATCGCAAGGTAAAAAGCGTTGTCATATTTTATGATGATGGCAGTTTTGAAGAGCTAAAGCCGGAAAAATGATTATTTTTGTGGTATTAATAACCTACTCTGCCAATGTATAAAATTATAAGATCTTTGCTCTTTTTCTTTTTTACCTGTGAACAGGCCCATAACTTTATAAAGAGATTTTTAGTAGTTATGAGATACATTCCGGGTGCGCAATGGGTAATACGACTTATATACAATTATAAAAATCCTATACTCGAACGTGAAGTTTTTGGTATAAAGTTTAAAAATCCTGTTGGGCTTGCAGCTGGCTTTGACAAAGATGGCGACATGTATAACGACCTTGCCAACTTTGGTTTTGGCTTTGTGGAGATTGGCTCCATTACGCCTCAGGCTCAAGATGGCAATGCAAAGCCAAGATGCTTCAGATTGCCGGCAGACCGTGCAATAATCAACAGAATGGGGATTAACAACAAGGGGGTAAAGTATGCTGTTGGCAACCTTACACATAATCGTCCCAAATGTATAGTAGGAGGTAACATCTCCAAAAGCGCAAAAGTCAGCAATGAGGATGCCCCAAAAGATTATGAGAAAAGCTTTGCTATCCTGTACGACTTTGTAGACTATTTCTCTATCAATGTCTCTTGTCCCAACGTCAAGGATCTATGTAAATTACAGGATATAACCTCTTTAAGTGAGATTATAGACAGGCTGCTTGCCCTAAGAAGATATTTTGACGATTACAGGCCTATCCTTTTAAAAATCTCTCCCGATATTCCACGAGAACATTTAGATGAGATTATAGATCTTGTACTTATCTCCGGCCTGGATGGAATTATAGCTACTAACACAACACAGAGCAGAGATAACCTGAATACAGATACCAATATTGTAAAAGAGATTGGCAACGGAGGGTTAAGCGGTGCTCCGTTATTTGAAAAAAGTCTTGAAACAGTAAAATACATAAATAAGAAGACAGATGGACTTATTTCCATTATTGCGGTAGGCGGCATAGAGACACCTCAACAGGCAGAACAGATGCTGAATGCCGGAGCCTCTTTGGTTCAGATCTATTCCGGATTCATATATGAAGGGCCGGGGCTTGTAAAAAGGATAAACAAACATCTGTCTAAAGTAATGGGTTCTAAAAAATGATAAAGGCTTCTATTTGCACAATTGGAGATGAAATACTTATAGGTCAGATAGTTGATACCAATTCATCCTATTTTGCCAAAGCTCTTAATTCCATTGGTGTTGTTGTCAGCTCAATGGTTTCCACCTCAGACAATGAGGAAAAGATAGAAAATACTCTAAATTTATTGGCGGCAGAGAATGATGTGATAATTATCACAGGAGGCCTTGGTCCAACCAAAGACGACATAACAAAATCAACTCTTGGTAAACTTACCGGTGCTACAGGAACATACCAAAGCAAGGAGCAGTTGGAGATTCTTACAAATATCCTTAGCTCTCGCAAAATTGCTCTTTCCGACATTAACATTGCACAGTCTATTGTTCCAAACACCTGCACGGTAATACCTAACTATAGAGGGACTGCCCCTAATATGCAGTTTGAGATTCCAGCCTCAAAATATGGTCACAGTGTGCTTATGTTTTCGCTGCCTGGTGTTCCGTTCGAAGCCCTTGCTGCCATTGAACCGGTAATGGATTCTATCAAGGAACATTTTAAACTACAGAATATTACGCATAAAACTATCTGTACATTCGGTATTCCTGAGAGCACATTGTCTAAAATGATAGAGTCCTGGGAGGAGAACCTGCCAAAACGGCTTCATTTGGCATACCTGCCCAATCCATTATTGGGAGTAAGGCTCAGACTATCTGCCTATGGTATTGAAAAAACTGAGGCAGAGGCTCTTATAGATACAGAGATTCCTAAGTTAAAAGAGATTATAGGGAACGCCATATATGGATATGGGTAATACTCCCTCCCTCTCTGCCTAAGGGATATTATAACCAAGCAGGGCAAGACACTCTCTGTTGCAGAATCCTGTACAGGAGGTTTCCTGTCTCACATGCTAACATCTGTCTCCGGAGCATCGGGATATTTTTACGGAGGTGTGGTTTCATACGACAACAGTATAAAAACAGATGTATTGGGAGTTGACAAAGAGATTATTAAGAATTATGGAGCTGTAAGCAGCGAGTGCGCCGAGGCAATGGCGGCCGGTGTCAGGCACCTCATGAAAACAGATTACGCCATTGCTACAACCGGTATAGCAGGACCCGGTGGCGGCACAGAGGAGAAACCCGTTGGGTTAGTATGGGTTGGCATAGCTTCCGATAAAGGTCTCTTCTCTACATCTTTCAGATTTGTTGCAAGCAGGGAGATAAATATTAAACGTTTTGCATCTCATGCAATAAACTATTTTAGAGAAAACTGTCTGCTTTAAAAAACAGCTTTAACAATGCCATGGCTTTGAAAAGCCGCACAAAGGCACAAAAGGAATTTTTTATAAAACAACTAATATGAATAAACATAAACTTCAACAGCTAAGGCTGTTGGGATTAACATTAATCAGCTATTTAATGGTAACATCGTGCAACCAGACAAAACCCGCACTGACTGCCACTGAGCAGTTGGATTCGCTATTCACCGCCAGATATGGCGTTACCGATACAATAAGCGGCAACGTAACATTCCCTAACCCCGGAGCAAGCGTACTTATATGTAAAGGCGATTCTGTTCTGTTTGAAAAATCTTATGGAAAATCTAACTACGACAACAATACAAGGATAGAGAGTAATACCTTCTTTAATATAGCCTCTGTATCAAAACAGTTTACAGCGGTTGCCATACTTAAATTATATCAGGAGGGGAAGTTGAATATAGAGAGCAGCATTTATGAGGTATCACCAAGAGTCACCTCCCTGCTGCCACGTAAGAATGACGAATTTGCCCAAATAAAGATTAAACATCTGATGGCTCATACATCAGGCATAATGGACACAAGGCCAAGAGAGGACAGGCATTTTGTGCTAACGGCAACAGATATGCAGTCTTTGGAGTATATGAAAGGGATGAAATCTCTACGATTTACCCCCGGCTCTCAATACGAATATATAAATCCTACATTCCAATTGCTTTATGTTATAATTGAAGAGGTATCGGGAAAGTCTTTTGAACAATATATGAGAGATGAGATATTTACACCGGCAGGTATGCCTGAGGCCCTTTATTTTGAAGATGGCAGAGATATTCCAAGAATGTCTCACGGTTATGTAGCAGATAATGAAGATGCTGTAGAGGCGGACAAAAAGTTCTCCGAGATGGACTATGGAGAGGAGAGTTTCTTTGCAACCAAGGCAGACGGGGGGATATACACCTCTGTAATTGAATTTAACAACTGGGAAAAAGCTCTGCGCGACAACAAGATACTGGATTCCGTAACCCTTGCACTTGCTTATACCCCTCAGATAATGGTAACAGGAAGCCCATATTGCGATTATCAGAACAGAGAAAACACATACTATGCTTTAGGCTGGTTTGTAGATAAGACTCCCGAT
>CAVHKR010000137.1:0-4215 GCA_963636615.1 Acutalibacteraceae bacterium
GTTGCTATTGTGAGCAGACAACGGCATAGGATATGGCAGTCCGTTACTGTCAAACCTGAAATCTGTGATTGTTACCCCTTTGGTGTTGCTCAGCGTTTCAAATATTCCGTTTAGGGAGATCCCTTTCTCAAATTCTATGTTAAGAGATTCGGAGTGCCCCCCTGTTACAGGAATCCTAACAGCAGTAGGAGACACAGCAATTTTATCTGACAATATCTTGTGAGTTTCGTTAACCATCTTCATCTCCTCTTTAGTGTAGCCGTTGTCAAGAAACGAATCTATATGGGGAAGAACGTTGAGATCTATCCTGTATGGGTAGACAGCAGTTTTAATCTCCCTTCCCTCTCTCTCCGCAAACATCTGGTCAACAGCTTTTTGTCCTGTGCCGGTTACAGATTGGTATGTAGATACTACTATCCTCTTTATATTAAATCTTTTATGCAACAGGCAAACGGCAACAAGCATCTGAATTGTAGAGCAGTTAGGATTTGCAATAATGTAATCCTCCTTTGTAAGAATATCTCCGTTTATCTCCGGTATTATAAGTTTTTTGTCCGGATCCATCCGCCAACAGGATGAATTGTCTATAACACGGCAACCTGCTTGTGCAAATTTGGGTGCCCACTCTTTAGAAACATCACTCCCTGCCGAGAAGAGGGCAATATCCGGTTTGGCATAAACACCCTCCTCAGGAGAAACAACACTATATCCCCTGCCATTATAATTTATTATCTTCCCGATAGATTTTTCAGAGGCTACAGGAACAAGTTCGCTAACAGGGAAGCTCCTTTCCTGTAGTATCTTTATCATATTTCTGCCAACCAAACCTGTGGCACCAACAACAGCTACTTTCATAAATATTTATCTGTTAATCCTTTAATCAATAATCATAATATCATGTAATAATCCTTGTGCCGTTGCTCTTGTGCCGGCACCTGCCCCTTTAATCACAATCCCGTTAGGGTAGAGGTCTGTTTTTATTATAATACAATTGTCTGTTTCATCTACATTATAGAACGGATGGACTGCCGGATATTCCCTTAAAGCTATGCTATAACGCCCCTTTGAATATTCTGCCGTGTAACGTAATCTCTTGCCGTTCCCAGTGGCCTTATCATATATATCCTTTATGGTTTCCTCATACCTTTCAAGCATACTGTAGAACTCTGCCGAACAGCTACTGAAGTTAGGAGAGCTTTCAATATCAATCAGTTGCTGTGGAAGTGGCGTTGAAAAATCTATGTCGGCCCTCTCTATGTACATATTTGCACAACGACACATAATAAGGAATTTACGTAAAACATCGGTTCCTCCAAGATCTATGCGAGGGTCCGGTTCTGCGTACCCCTCTTTAACGGCATCTCTTACCAACCGCCCAAAGGGAACCTGTCCGTTATACCTGCTATACAGATAGTTCAGAGTCCCGGAAAGAATCCCTTCAATAGAGACAATGCTATCACCGCTGTCAATAATCTGCCTTATTGTAGACAAAACCGGCAGAGCTGCACCTACTGTAGTTTCATATTTGTAGTTTACCCCCTCATTAAGAGCAACATCTGCAAGTTGCCTAAAATACTCGGACGAGAGAGAATTTGCAATTTTATTACATGCCACAACAGAAACCTTATGCTTGAACAGTTCTATATATCGTCCGCTTATATCTCTGTTGGCCGTGCAATCTACAAATACAGCATTCCCCAATGAACGGGTTGCCACATACTCTATAAAATCACCCTTTGCAAGTTTTTGAAAATCAGAGATATTCTGTTGCAGTTCATTATAGTTTAGAGGGTCTTTAACATACCCCTTACTGTTGGCAACAGCTCTAATACACAGCTCTACTTTATACCTCTCCTTTAGCTTGTAGGCATTGTTGTATATCATTACAGCCAACGCTTTTCCAACCCCTCCAAAACCACAGATATAAAGATTCATCTTTCTATGGCAGTCAGAGAAAAATTCATTGTGGATTGCTCTTATTGCATCATTTGCGTATGTTGTTGCAACAACGGCAGATACATTTTTTTCAGATGAACCCTGTGCTATTGCCCTAATGCAGATTCCCTCTCTCCCAAGCGCTTCAAACATGTGTCCGCTTGCTCCGGCCTGGTTTTTCATGTCATCTCCCACAAGGGATATAATAGAAAATCCCTTTTCAATGCGTAACGGGTCTACCTTACCCAATGAAATTTCGTACGCGAACAGCTCATCTGCAGCTGTTTTGGCTCTGTCTGCGTCTGCCTGCGGAATTGCTATGCACATTGTGTGTACACTCGAAGCCTGGGTTATCAATATTATGTTTATGTTGTTTTTGGCCAATATATCAAACAGCCTGCTCGAATAGCCGGGAATTCCTACCATTCCGCTTCCCTCCATACTTAGGAGTGCAATATTGTCTGTACTTGATATTCCCCTTATCTTATTCTTTCCGTGGGGAGGATCTGCCTCTATCAGCGTCCCTGCATCGTTGGGATAGAACGTGTTTTTTACATATATCGGGATGCGTTGTTTTACAACAGGTTGTATTGTAGGCGGATATACCACTTTTGCCCCAAAATGGGAAAGCTCAAGAGCCTCTTTGTAGGAGATATTCCTTATTGGAGTTGCATCCTCTACAATCCTTGGGTCTGCTGTCATCATTCCGCACACATCTGTCCATATCTCAAGAGCCCGTGCCCCTGTCCCTGCGGCAAGAATAGATGCAGTATAGTCAGAGCCGCCACGCCCTAAAGTTACAGTTCTGCCGTACACATCTGAAGCAATGAATCCCGGGACAATGTATAAATCAGCAGTGTCATCATTAAAGAATGTTGCTGTTTGGGCAGAGGTAATTCTTTCGTTTACAACGTGTTTGTCATTAAGCCTGTCTGTGAGTATAAGTTCTCTTGCATCTTTCCATTTGTGACTTATGTTCAATTGCTTGAGTTTGGCACTTATTATTTTTGTGGAGAGCAGTTCGCCAAAACTCATTATATGATCCAAACTGTACGGGGTAAGCTCTTTAAGCAGAAAGACCCCTTTGCATATCTCGCTTAATGTACAGAACAGAGAATCGCATGTAGCCGTTATCTCCTTGCGTTCATACCTGTTGTCAAAAAGTTCTTCAATTATTTTATGGTGTTTCTCCCTAAGGTTGTCCATTAGTGATATATATGAGCCGTCCCCATTTTTTGCCAACTCTCCAATCGCTATAAGAGAGTCTGTACAACCGCTAACAGCAGATGATACAACAACAGTCCTGTCTCTGTTTACGGCATCCTTTACTATCTCTATAACCTTTTTTATGTTGGCGGCATCTGCAACAGATGACCCACCGAATTTTAATACATGCATAGTAATAGCTTTTGATTCTGTAGATAATTATATAAATGCTTCAAGTATTAGTTCCAATTGCTCCGTCTCGAGCAGGAATCCGTCATGCCCAAATATGGATTTTATCTCCCGATATTCTCCGTATGGGAGCATCTCTGCCATCTGTTGCACTTCTGCCGCAGGAAAAAGATAGTCTGAATCTATTCCAATGCAAAGCGCCGGTATCTCTATTGTAGTCAGAGCCTTTGCAACTCCTCCACGTCCCCTCCCAATGTTGTGAGAATCTGTGAGATTTAACATACTGAGATATGAGTATGCGTCAAACCTGTCAGCTAATTTTTTCCCCTGATACCTCTGATATGAGATACATCTGTGGCCAAACAGAACATCTTCATCATCTGATTGAGACTTACAGTAACCTGCATAGCTTCTGTACGATATAAGTGCAATACTCCTTGCTGCTGCCAACCCCTCCTTGCCCCCCTCTATATCCTTAGCCTCGGCAAACGATTTGTCTGCAAACAGCGTCATCCTTTGAGATTCGTTAAACGCCACTCCCCAAGGGGTGATTTTTGCATTTGTAGCAATCAGAGCCACACGCTTTATATTAACAATATTACTTTCCTTAAAGGAATATGCCCACTCTATGGCTTGAAATCCTCCAACAGAACCCCCTATAAGCAGATCTATCTCTCTTATTCCAATTCCTGCAGCTAAAATCTCCATCTGTTTAACAATATCCCTAACTGTAAGCATAGGAAAATCCAACAAGAGGGGACTGCCGTTACATGCAGGCGATGATGGGCCGGTACTGCCGTAGCATGAGCCTAATACATTGGCGCAAATAACAGTGTATCTGTCAGTATCAAATAGCTTGCCCTTCCCTACAACTATTTCCCACCA
>CAVHKR010000138.1:0-4182 GCA_963636615.1 Acutalibacteraceae bacterium
CCTGAATACAGTCTCTTATCTGAACCGTAAGCCTCTCCTGAACCTGCAATCTCCTTGCAAAAGCATCCACCACTCTTGGAATCTTACTTAGTCCTGTTATATACCCGTTTGGTATGTACGCCACATGAGCCTTACCGTAAAAAGGCAGCATGTGATGCTCGCAAAGGGAGTATATCTCTATATCCTTTACCAAGACTATCTGCTGATACTCCTCCTTGAATTTTGCGGAGTTCAAGATGGCTACAGGGTCCATCTCATAGCCTTGTGTAAGGAACTGCATTGCTTTTGCTACCCTCAATGGGGTCTTTAGTAGCCCCTCTCTGTCTTTATCCTCTCCCAACAGCTCCAATATACTCTTGTAGTGACACATAAGAGCTTTTGTCGTCTCCTCGTCAAATTCCTCTATCTTGTTATATCCCATTGTCTTAAACCTGTTAATATTATTGTCTCTCCCCTTTTACATTATCTCCCCGGTTCTGCTCTGCCAATGCCTTATTAAAGCAGTGTCTGCATAGCGGTTGGTAACTGTCCTGTTCTCCAAGCTCTACAAGCTTGTTCCCTCCTGCAATTCTGTGCGAATGCTGGGCTAAATTGCCACATTTTACACAGATGGCATGCACCTTTGTAACATACTCGGCAACAGCCATAAGAGATGGCATGGGGCCAAAAGGATTCCCAAGGTAATCCATATCCAATCCGGCACAGATAACTCTTACTCCGCTATCTGCCAACTGCATACAGACATCAACTACGCTTTGGTCAAAAAACTGTACCTCATCTATACCAACTACATCTACATCACTTGCCAACAACAATATACTGCCGGCTGTTTCTACCGGTGTTGAGACTATGCTGTTGGAGTCGTGAGACACTACATCCTCCTCTGAATATCTTATATCAACCGCAGGTTTGAATATCTCTACCCTCTGGTTGGCAAATTTTGCCCTTTTCAGCCTTCTTATAAGCTCCTCTGTCTTGCCTGAGAACATAGAACCGCAGATAACCTCTATCCATCCTGCACGCTTAGCACTTTCTAAAAACATTTTACTAATTTTGTATCTGTTTTTAAGTTGCAAATATAGCAAACTAATTCATATAAAATGGGAAAACTTTATCTGGTTCCTACGCCTGTAGGAAATTTGGAAGACATGACTCTTAGAGCTATAAGAGTACTTAAGGAGGTGGAGTTGATTTTGGCAGAGGATACCAGAACCAGTTCTGTCCTGCTAAAGAAATTTGAGATTCACACAAAGACAGAATCACATCACAAGTTCAATGAGCACAAGACCGTACAAGGGGTCTGTAACAGAATCCTTGCAGGTGCTGATATTGCGCTTATTTCGGATGCCGGCACCCCCTCTGTCTCAGATCCCGGATTCCTGCTTGTAAGAACATGTATCGAGAACGGTGTAGAGATTGAGACCCTTCCGGGTGCAACAGCTTTTGTCCCTGCCTTGGTAAATTCGGGATTCCCGACAGACCGATTCTGTTTTGAGGGATTTCTTCCGGTAAAGAAGGGGAGACAGAGCAGATTAAAGGAGATGGCAACGGAGAAACGTACTCAGATCTACTATGAGTCTCCTTACAGATTGGTAAAGACATTGGAGCAGTTCAAGGAGTTTTTTGGAGCTGACAGAATGGCTTGTGTGTGCAGGGAGATCTCCAAAATCCATGAGGAATGCAAAAGAGGGTCTCTTGAGGAACTTTACGGGTATTACAAAGTTCATGAGCCAAAAGGTGAAATTGTTTTAGTTGTAAGCGGTTGTAATTATGAGAGAGGAAGAGGGGAAGAGGAGAGTATCAAAGAGTGAGGCTGTTGCTGTTATATCTCTTATTATCTTTATAATTGTTTTTCAATTATTTACCTTTTTAATTAATAGATTTGCTCCATTAGAGGAGGAGTCGGCAGGTGCTGTTCCTTATGTATATCCTCCTTACAGGGATTCTGTTGTTGCCTCCAGTGACAATGTTACAACTGCGGCAGACAGTGGCGGACACTTGCAACAAAAAGCGGAAAATGGAAAACGGAATTCATCGGGAAGCAAAATAATAAAAATAAGAAAAAACAACACTCCGTACGGACACAGGCAGTATGGATATAAAAAGGCGGAGGTGATAAATCTTAACACTGCAGATAGTGCCGCCTTTACAACTCTTTATGGGATAGGCCCCTATTTTGCAAAGAAAATAGTAGAGTACAGAAAAAGGTTAGGCGGCAGTTTTGTTTCCGAGTTTCAGCTGCTTGAGATTAAAGGTATTGATTCAGCCAGATTTGAATCTATAAAGAAAAGAATTATGGTAGATGGCAATGTGCGCAAATTTTCGATTGCAGATTCAAGTTTCTTTTTTTTGAAAAACAACCCATACATAGGATATAGGGCAGCTAAGGGGATTATTGCGTTTAGAGAGGAGCACGGTACAGACATGTGTCTGTTGGTTAATCTGTTAAATGCCGGCATATTAAGTTCGGAGCAGGTTGCTTTGTTAAAAGCATACGTTATTGAGCAATGAGTATGTTTTTTTGTTATTTTTGCCAATAATTAATCTATATGTTATGAGCAGGGTATATACTAAAACCGGAGACAAGGGTACAACCTCCTTGGTTGGTGGTACAAGGGTTCCCAAAAATCATCCGAGGGTGGAAGCTTATGGTGATGTGGATGAACTGATCTCCTATATTGGCATACTGAAGTCTGATTGCCGGATTGCCGAGATAAAGGATATATTAGGGTTAATTCAGGAGAAACTTATGTTGGTCTCAGCGCATCTTGCTTCTGACAACAACAAGAAACAGCTGAAGAATATCTCTGAAGAGGATATTGCCTTCCTTGAGAGCAGAATGGATTTTATGACAGATAAAATACCGGAGCAGAAAGCTTTTATTATTCCGGGAATGCCAAGAATCTCATCTGAGTGCCATGTTGCCCGTACCATCTGCCGTAGATGCGAGCGTCATTCCATTGCAATTGAGTGCGAGGATGAGCAGCTTGAGCTCTGCAGGAAATACCTTAACAGATTGTCTGACTTTTTGTTTGTCTTAGCAAGATACTTGTGCTATCAATGCGGATTTGACGAGACTTTCTGGCTACCATAGAAGTTTATTTACATGCAGCTTTTTCATAGACCGGATAGCCGTACCAGCCCTGTTGGGACTGTGCTATGACAATGAACAGTTGCAGGTGAAATGTAAGTGTTGTATTTTTAAGAAAAAGAATTTACATTTGCGCCCCAATTTAAAACAATGGAGTAAATACCTAATCATTAAATTTTTATAAGATGTATTGGACATTAGAATTGGCATCTAAACTAGAAGATGCGCCGTGGCCTGCCACCAAAGATGAGTTGATAGATTACGCTACTCGTTCCGGGGCACCGCTTGAAGTTATAGAGAACCTTAACGATTTGGAGGATGATGGGGAGGTCTATGACAACATAGAGGAGATTTGGCCCGATTATCCAAGCAAAGAGGACTTTTTCTTTAACGAAGACGAATATTAACAGCCTCTAGGCAGGTTAAATAATTAATATCAGCGCGATGAACAACGTAAGATTGTTTGTCGCGCTGGTGTTTTAGGGTGCTTAGGAAACCATTGAAATACAAGTTTGCAGGAGTTTGGCCTCGTAGAATCAATTAATTGCAATGAGAGGCTTGTCTATTGGGTTGACAGTAAGATTATCACAGTTTTTGTAATGGCAATGAGATGTAACTATGATGAAAAACTTGGATATCTGCCATTAAATAATTTTGACTAATATTGCACCGTGATATAGAGAGTGACGGCTGATATATTAGAGCCTTAAGATTTGTTGGGAGGAGGATTATCGGGAAGAAATTAGTTATAGACGAAGTTTAAAATAGTATGAAAATCATTATTGCCGGAGCAGGTGAGGTTGGAAGCCACCTTGCAAAGATGTTGAGTACAGGAGCCAATGACCTGACTATCATTGATGCAGACGAGAACAGATTAAACAAGTTGTCTGAGTCTGCAGATGTAATTACAATTGTAGGCAACCCCACTTCTATAGCTGTTTTGGAGAGGGCAGGAGTCCCAAACGCAGACCTGTTCATTGCCGTAAGCCCGGCAAAGGATCAGGATGTTAACATAATAAGCGCACTCCTTGCAAAGAAACTTGGGGCAAAGAAGGTTACAGCCCGCGTAAATAATGATTAATACATGAAGC
>CAVHKR010000139.1:0-4166 GCA_963636615.1 Acutalibacteraceae bacterium
ATAAATACGGTGAGAACAAGAATAAGAAGGGCAAAAGAGCTTTTGAAAGATTTGGAGGAGAGCATTGTAAGTTAGTGGTATATGCAGGAGTTGATATATAAATATTTTAATGTAACGGCCCAGCAGAGAGAACAGATTTTAAAACTCTATCCGTTATACAGAGCGTGGAACGAGAAGATAAATGTAATAAGCAGAAAAGATATAGATCTGCTGTACGAGCATCACGTTCTCCATTCGCTCGCAATACTTAAATTTGCAGAGAGTGCAGGGCTTGAATTAGACAGAAGCAATATTATGGATGTTGGCACAGGAGGCGGCTTTCCCGGCATTCCGTTGGCAATAATGCTTCCCGATAGTAATTTCACCCTTGTAGATTCTGTAGGTAAAAAGATAAAGGTAGTAGAGAGTATTGCAGCCTCATTAGGACTGAAAAATGTAACAGCCCTCAATATGAGAGTAGAGGCTGTTAGGGGAAGTTTTGACTATATAGTATCTCGTGCAGTTACAGATTTGCAGAACTTTCTCCCTTGGGTAAAGGGAAAATATGCCAGGGGAATCATATACCTTAAAGGGGGAGATATTACAGTAGAGTTAGACAATGCCCTAAAAAAGAGCAAAATTACCGAACGTAACCTGTTTGTGAAGAATATAAGCGAGTGGTTTAACGAAGAGTTTTTTGATCAAAAAAAGGTTATTTACATAGCCAAAGAGTAATCTTAAGAAACAGCACCACTAAACTCCTCTCAAAATAAAAAATCTGACTCAAAAATAGACCTCAAAATAACTGCCCAAAAAATTTAAACAGCTTCTTATTTGGATTTTAAGATTTAAACAGTTATTTTTGCACTCCATTTGGGGAAAACAGGTAATTAAGAAAAATATATAAATTGTCATAATATGAAACGCACATTTCAACCATCACAGCGCAAACGCAGAAACAAACATGGCTTCCGCGAGCGTATGTCTACACCTAACGGACGTCGTGTATTAGCTGCACGCAGAAGAAGAGGTAGAAAAAAACTTACAGTATCATCTGAAGACAGGTTCTAATATCTGTTTCTGATACATCTTTTACAGAAGTTTTTAGTTAAACATAGAGGAGAGTGACCGGAATTCGGTTGCTCTCTTTGGCTATGCAGGGGCGTTAGATAGAACAAATCCCCTTGCTGTGGGCATATTTACACATTTTTAAGTCTTTCTTAAACAAATTAGCAATATGACTACAGTTAAAAATGCAAAAACCAATCTTCTATCTTTCATTAATCAACAGATAGAATACTTAAACTCCTGCAATCGCTACAGCACCGCAAGGAATTACCTTAGAACAAAAAACAGTATAGCATTGTACTGCAATAACAAGGATTTGCCTTTATCTGCAGTTGATGAATCATTTGTAGATGGCTATAACCTGTTTTTACAGCAACGCGGACTTGTCCGAAATTCCATCTCATTTTATATGCGCATATTACGTGCAATGTATAACAAGGCTCAAAGACAGCATGTTATAGAACAGAACAGCAACAATCCCTTTATTAATGTCTACACAGGAATAGACCGTACAAGGAAACGGGCTGTAAACGAAAAGATGATAGTACAGCTTTACAAATTGGATCTTAAAAACTCCCCTACGCTCATATTAGCTCGCGATCTGTTTCTGTTCAGCTACTGCACACGAGGAATGGCTTTCGTAGATATGGCATATCTCAGTAGATCTAACATAAGGGGAGGGGAGATTGCCTATGTCAGGCATAAGACAGATCAACCGTTGGTCGTACATATAGAACCTGCAGTACAGAGCATTATAGACCGCTATTCCAACCCTTTTTCTCAGTATATATTCCCTATACTGAAATCTAAAGACAATGCCTTAAAGTTCAAACAATATCAGATAGCATTAAACAATTACAACAGACAATTAAAACGTCTTTCAACCATGTTGCAGTCAGACTGCAACCTTACCTCTTACGTGGCACGACACAGCTGGGCAACAGCTGCCCGTAGACACAATATCCCCCTGTCTGTAATAAGTGCCGGAATGGGACACACATCAGAAAGAACAACGCAAATATATCTTAAAGCATTAGACAACACAGCAGTAGACACCGCCAACAGAAAGATAATCTCTTGTTTGATAAAAGATTAACCTTCTACGGGGGGGGTGTTGATTTTGATGTGAACCCGATAACTATCGGGTTCACTAACTATTAGATAGAATGTTTTATCTCTAGATCATTATATAATGCCAGCCCTTTTGCTGTCAACAAATATTTCTGCCTTGGATGATTGGGTTTACCGGGATATAGAATCTTGAGAATACCAGTCTCGATAGCAGGATTTATGTAGTTTTCTATAAAAGTCGGGCGATGCTTTAAACCGACTTTCTCCATTAATCCTTTCAGTGATAATTGTTCATTTGATAAGGCAGACAACAGAGCGAGAACTTGTTCGGTTACTTGTACGGTCATCATGTTATGCTTGCTCTGTAACCAGTTCTTTCGGCGCATTTACAACCATATACCGATTCCGCAGTTCGTTATTTTCGCCCATACTTGAACGATACAAAGCATTCGCCTCGCGTTTCCTTCGCTATATAATCTAACAATTTACCCATAACTCAATGCGTTATTGTTAAAATCACAAAAACATCGTCATATATACGGGGATATAGTCAATCCCTTGCTCGCGTTTCAGGTCTTTGGTGTAGATAACATACTTGTTCTGCACGCGGTCGGAGAACTTATCACAGAAAACATCTAACGAGGTATGCGATTTATAGCCAGATGACTTCACTTCAATCGGCGATATTTTATGCTCGTCTACTATCAAGAAATCTATTTCATAGTATTTCTTTCCATCCGGAGTCGGTATCGTATGATAAAACAACTGCTTGCCGGCAGACCTCAACATCTGGGCTATAACATTCTCATAAACATAGCCTAAGTTAGTGCTGAGTTTGTCGTTCAGCAGTTTTTCATAAATAATGTTATCCGTAAAGTCCTTGTCCTTGAAAGCCAGTGTTACAAACATTCCGGTATCGGACGCATATATCTTAAAGCGTTTATTATCCATTGTAAGAGCCAGTCCGACATTCGGGTCATTGGAATGATATGCAACATTTGCTGACATGAAATCATTCATCATTTTGACCACGCCTGCAACCCGCTCTGCTCTTTCTCCAGGTATAGCCGATGCTATTTGATACCGCGAGGCATTCTTACTCAACTGTGCAGGTATGGCATCGTACAATGCGGTTGCTTTGCCGGTATCATCCAACTTCCAAAAATCTTCTTCGTACAACGAGACAATATCCCGCTTTACTAAATCTACCGCTCCGAGATTATTCGTCTTGATATACTCTGCTACGGCTTTAGGCATGCCTCCAACCAGCATATACAAGCGGAAATCGCGCATCATTCTCCGATGAACGGCATCGCCTAACGGTATGCGTTTTTCAAATGCCGTGCGCAGCAACGGTATTGTTGCGGTGTCGCCCAACGCCCAGCGAAACTCCTCATAGTCCATAGGAAACATATCGACCCGCGTCTCCTCACTCGGCAGCAAGATATCCTGACTGCTCTTGTGAACGGTAATGAGTGAACCGGTCTCGATATAGTCGTATCGACGGTCTTTAACCAAATGTTTGATAGCCTGACGAGCCAAAGGAGCTTTTTGTATCTCATCGAATATGATTACAGACTTGCGTTCAATTAACTGCACACGATAGATAAGTTGCAGCCGAAGAAATATATAGTTCAGGTCTGATATATCATTAAAAAGTTCCCGTACTTCTACCGGTGCAATGGCAAAGTCGATGAGAATATAGGACTCATACTCATTACTGGCAAACTCTTCCGCAAGCGTGGACTTCCCGATTCGTCTTGCTCCCTGTATAAGAATTGCGGATTCTCCATCCCGCTCCCTCTTCCATTTGAGCAATCGGTCGTACATCTTGCGCTTGAACAATATAGTATCTTTCTCCATAACCGTTGATATATAGCGCAAATATAATGCTTTTGTTGGTATCCGCCAAAAGTTTCACGTCTATTTTGTCAATTTGCGCTGGATATTTATGCTCATTCTGTCAAATTCCGCCGTTTTCAACTTTGCAAATTGACCTTCCCTGAAAAAGGTTGACACTTTAGAGGTTGTTTAACTGATCTTCTTTA
>CAVHKR010000140.1:0-4163 GCA_963636615.1 Acutalibacteraceae bacterium
GTTATTCTCTGAGGACAAACGACAGGTGTTCTGGAACCTATTCTTATAATCTCTACGTGAGGAATCTCTCTAAGTTTCTTTATGATATACTCAAGTCTTGAGTCAGATACCATAAGAGCATCGCCACCTGATAAAAGCACATCTCTTACCTGAGGTGTTTGTCTTATGTACTCTATAGCCTTCTCAACATTATCTGAACTTGTCTCTGCATCTTTCTGTCCTGCAAAACGTCTTCTGGTACAGTGACGGCAGTACATAGAGCACATGTCGGTAATCAAGAGAAGAACTCTGTCTGGATATCTGTGTGTCAGACCCGGAACAGGGGAATCCTCATCTTCGTGCAGAGGGTCTCTCAAATCTGCATCGGCAATATGAGTCTCCTCACCTGTAGGGATAGCCTGTCTTCTAACAGGACAGTATGGGTCATTAGGATCAATCAGGCTCAAATAGTATGGAGTAATGGCCATTCTAAGAGTCTTAAGAGATCTCCTTACCCCCTCCTCTTCATCGGGAGTAAGAGAGATATACTTCTTAAGGTCTTCCAATGTCTCTATCCTATTTTTTACCTGCCACTTCCAATCGTTCCACTGCTCATCGGTAACGTTTGGAAATAACTCTTTTCTTCTGGATGTTGCCATAGTCAAACCAAGTAATAATTATGCATAAAGCTCTGTAAATATCTTGCGTAGCTTCTCAGACTCCCTTAGCTCCTGTAGAGTAATCTCTGCATGTCCCTTGGTATAACCGTTACCGATAATCATAGTAACATCAGAGCCTACACCCTCTGCTCCAAGAGCAGCTTTTGTAAAGCTGGTAGCCATTGAGAAGAAATAAACAACACCTGTATTCTTTGTGCAAAGGATAGATGTCATCTCTGTATCCGGAATATTTACATTGTTGATAGTAACATCTGCAAGCTCACCCTTTGTAAGCTCCTCAATCTTCTCAAGAACAGGAACAGGCTGTGTAGCATCAGCTGCAAATACATAGTCGCAGAAGCCAAGCTCCTGAAGTCTCTTTGTACTTCTCTCAGAGTGGCAAAGACCTATAACCTTACCGGTTACACCTGCACGTTTCTTAGCCTCGTAGCAGCAAAGCATGCCTGATTTTCCACCTGCACCAATAATAAGAACAGTATCACCTGGTTTTACAAGTTTGGCAGTCTGAGCAGGAGCACCTGCTACATCCAATGCGCTAAGAGCAAGTTTCTCAGGAAGATCATTAGGAATCTTTGCATAGATACCGCTCTCAAACAGAATAGCTTTACCGTCTATATCAACCTGATCTATCTCAGGACGAATCTCTTTGATTTTGTCAATTCTAAGCGGTGTAAGCGAAAGAGAAACCAAAGTTGCAATCTTGTCACCAACCTTAAGATCTGTCTTGCCTACAAGGGCATCGCCAATCTTCTCAACAACGCCAAGAAGCATTCCGCCTGAACCGGTAACAGGATTACGATGTTTGCCCTGTTTAGCAACTATATCCATCATAATCTCTGCAATTTTCTTTTTGTCGCCGCCTGCCTGCTCCTCTATCTGAGTAAAACTTGCAGAATCGATATTCAAAGTCTTTACATCAATAAGGATCTCGTTATCGTAGATCTCGTCCATGTTGTTGTCAATCTTGTTGGCAGGCTGTGGAAGAACACCCTTTGGCTCAATAACCCTGTGTGTCCCATATTTGTTACCTTTTTTCATAATATTAAATTGTTATTGTGTTATAATTATTTTCTGATCTTTCTCCCCTTCCCGATAATTATTTAAGAGGTTTTAGGCCAAGTATCTGTCTTGCCTCTGCAGGAGTTGCAATCTCACGTCCAAACTCTTTTGCAAGTCTTACAACTTTCTCAACAAGTTCTCCGTTTGATTTTGCCAAAACCCCTTTTGACAGATATACATTATCCTCAAAGCCGACTCTTACATGACCTCCATCTATAATGGCAGCCACTGCAAGAGGGAACTCATATCTCCCCACACCGGCAACAGTATAGGTTGCATCTGCAGGAATACTGCCTCTTAGGAAGACGAAATCTCTTAAATCGCCCCCGATACCGCCATTTACACCCATAACAAAGTCAAAATGTATAGGATGCTTTATCATTCCCTTTTTAGCTACTCTGAGTGCCATCTCAATCATACTCTTGTCAAACACCTCACACTCAGGCTTGATACCTCTTTCAATCATCCTCTCACCAAAATACTTAATAGTGTTCTCTGTGTTCTCAAATATGTCGTCACCTCCAAAGTTAAGTGTACCGCAATCAAGAGTAGCCATCTCAGGCATCAGTTCTGTAGGCTGAAGCCTCTCGTCGTTGGTCATACCAACAGCGCCACCAGTAGAGGGCTGGATAATGACATCGGGGCAAACCTCTCTGATTGCATTGATTATCTTTTCAAAACGAGCCTTACTCTGCGTTGGGGTACCGTCATCCTCCCTTACATGAAGGTGGATGATACTTGCTCCGGCATCGTATGCACTTTTCGCCTCCCTTACACACTCCTCTACAGTATAAGGAACAGCAGGGTTATGCTCTTTTAAAACCTCAGCGCCACAGATGGCAGCGGTAATAATAAGTTTCTCCATAGCCTTTACTATTTTTTTCTTTGACATTTTGCTGGGACAACACATGTACCGCTTGCTCTGCAAACAACTATAGGCTCTTCAAGTACATCTGCTGCCGAATCAGAAATATCGGGACGAGGTACTATTACCTTTCTCGCCTCAAACACCATCTTCCTCGATGTGTTACCAACATGTACTATCTCCCCCTCTGCCTCAATATAGTCACCTGCATAAACAGGAGCTATGAATTCAACATTGTCATACGCCTTAAAAAGCCCCTCATCTCCGTCATTCTGAATAAGAAGCTCTGTGGCAACATCTCCAAAAAGGTTAAGCATGTGCGCACCGTCTACAAGGTTTCCGCCATAATGTGCGTCATGACAACTCATACGCACACGAATCAATGATTTTTTGCCCATAATATCTCTGTTAAATTAATTTTCCTTTACATAAATTTTATCTACGAATATCCCCGGAGTATGAACTGCCTCAGGTGCAATTTCTCCTGTCTTTACAAATTTTTCAGCCTCTACAACAACATAGTCGGCAGCAGTAGCCATAAGAGGATTAAAGTTCTGGGTTGTTCCCAAATAGATACAGTTACCATCCTCATCGCAGATAGAGGCACCTATAAATGCCATATCGGCCTTCAGAGGCATCTCAAGAAGATAGGTCTTGCCGTCAATGTCTACTGTACGTTTACCATTTGCCACTACAGTACCAAGACCCGTTGTGGTAAGCACTCCACCCAAGCCGGCTCCGTATGCCCTGATTCTCTCTGCAAGGGTACCCTGTGGTGAAAATTCTATCTCAAGCTCACCACTGTTCATCTGCTCGCTTGTGTTAGGGTTTGTTCCAATGTGCGAAACAATAACCTTCTTCACCTGTTTGTTGGTAATCAGCTTGCCATGTGCAACATCCGGATAAGCGGTATCGTTACAGATTATAGTAAGATCCTTCACACCAGATTTTGATAATTCGTCCATGATCTTGTGAGGACTACCGGCGCCTAAAAAGCCGCCAATCATAATTGTCATGCCATCCTTAACCAAAGCAACAGCATCCTTAAGTGAAATTCTTTTGTCCATTATTATAAATTTAGATTTAATATTTCTATCGCACCCCACACTTGCCCCATGCAAATATATTTACAATAAACATATTATCAAATAACTTTTTTGTTATTTTTATAAATTATTCCATATTTTATTAGATTTTTTTCACTTTTTCAGTATATTTGTAAAAGCAATTAACAACATAAAAATAGTAAAAAATGATATTGAATACCATTTTCAGCATGCTTGCAACAGCTGCAACAGATATGGTACAGAATGATACCATACCAAAGGCAACTGAGGTTATAGACCAGAAAATCAAATCATTGATAGAGATGCCAACAGAAGAGTTATTTCGTAGCGGCATAAAATTAACAATAGATCTTGGCCTAAAAATTCTTGCAGCATTTGTAATCTATTTTGTTGGCGGATGGTTTATAAAACGAATCCGTTACATTTTAAAAAAGATTATGACTAAAAGAAATGTCGAGGCCTCACTAATGACATTCATCCTTAGTTTTACAAATATAGCCCTGACCATAGTAC
>CAVHKR010000141.1:0-4111 GCA_963636615.1 Acutalibacteraceae bacterium
TTTACGTAAGTAAACTCCGGTTTGTTCAGCTTCGCAAGCCTTGAAATTCCACTTTTTATACAACTTCTTATAAATAACAAAGTGGGGATGACTAAAAAGATTCATCCCCACTTTACTTTGTATCTGACTATGTCTTTATCTTAGTGTTGCACCGAATTTTGCCTCAAATGACTTGAGCAGCTTCTCCATAATTGCATCAACAGTCTTGTCATTGAGCGTCTTCTCCTCATCTTGAAGCACAAAATTGATTGCATATTGCTTCTTTCCATTAGGAATCTTCTCTCCTACATACACATCAAACAGATTGACTCTTTTAAGGAGCTTCTTTTCCGTTGCGTATGCACATTTAATCATCTCAGAGTATGTGACATCGGTATCAACCAACAGGGCAAGGTCTCTGCTTACCTCTGGATACCTTGGGAGTTCTTTGTACTGTACCTTAATCTTCTTGACCGCTTTAAGCAACAGATTCCAATCTATCTCAGCTGCAAAAACAGGTTGTTTAATTCCAAACTGACGCAACCGTGCAGGTGATACGGTACCCATAACGGCAATCTCCCTGCCTCCCGGAAGAATATAGGTAAGCCCTTCTGAATATATATCCGCCGGTGCAATACCGTACTCCAACTGCGTAAGATTTATGCCATATCTCTTGAGCAGCAGTTCAAGGTACCCTTTAAGGGAGAAGAAATGCCCCCCTACAGTGTTGTTTCTCCACCCTTTGTAGCCATTTCCGGTAAGGAAGAGTGCAAGTTTTGGCTCCTCTTTGTATGCATTAAGATGCTCCTCTCCTGCATGATATGAATATACATGTCCAAATTCATATAGCTTAAGGTCTGAGGTCTGTCTGTTAATATTATATGCAATAACCTCTAATCCTCCCATTATCAGAGTCTGTCTCATGGCATTAAGGTCTGAACTCAAAGGGTTGAGAATCATGACGCAATTCTCTTTTGGGAATCTTTTGAGACTTGCATAATAATCCGCCTTTGTAAGAGAGTTGTTCATTATCTCCATAAAACCGTTTGCAGAAAGGAACTCGGATGTGAGCACCTTTACACGTTCCGGATCGGGGTTAGGAGTTGTATTTATAGATACTCTCATCTCATTGGGAAGTTCTACATTATTATAACCGTATATCCTGAGAACATCCACAACATCGCACTCACGGTACACATCAACCCTATAGCCGGGAACTTTAACTGTAGCTCCCTCTGCCGTCTCAGAAACCGTCTCCATCTCTAAATAATTTAGAATCCTCTTGATTGTATCCTTGCCTATCCTCTTGCCTATAAGATTCTCCATCCTTTCATAATTAAGCTCTACAACCTTTCTCTCAAACGGAACGGGAATAATATCTACCATATTGTCTATAATCTCCCCTCCGGCAACCTCCTTTATAAGTAGAGCTGCCCTCTTTAGGGCATAAATAGCAAGTTCCGGATCTACACCTCTCTCATAACGGAAAGAGGCATCTGTTTTAAGTCCATGCCTTTTTGAGGATTTCCTTATGTAAACAGGATTGAAACAAGCACTCTCTATAAATATATTCTTTGTCTGCAATGTAACACCGCTCTCCTTTCCTCCAAATACACCTGCAAGACACATTGGCTTGTGATTACCGTTACAGATCATAAGATCCTTGTTGCTGAGTTTCCTATCTACTCCATCTAAAGTGGTAAAAGGTGTTCCCTCCTCACAGAAATCCACAATGATATGATTGTTTTCTATCTTGTCTGCATCAAACGAATGAAGCGGCTGTCCAAGCTCCATTAGAATAAAGTTTGTAACATCAACTACATTGTCTATAGAACGCAACCCAACAGACTGTAGTCTCTTTTTTAGCCACTCAGGAGACTCTTTCACCTCTACACCTTTAATTGTAAGTCCGGCATATCTGGTAACACCTGCAACCCCCTTTACATCAACTGTAACAGCACCATCCTTTTTGGAGCTGACCTCTTTCTCAAAATCTGCAACAGAGGGAAGCTTCATCTCTCCTCCCATATTATTTAATCTGAGATAGGCGCTTAGATCTCTTGCCACTCCTATATGAGAGGCTGCATCTACCCTGTTTGGTGTAAGGCCTATCTCAAAGAGGGTGTCTGTTTTAAGATTAAGATATACCTTAGCAGGGATACCTACGGGGGTATCATTTGGCAGCACCATTATTCCGTCATGACCGGAACCCAAGCCAAGCTCATCTTCTGCGCATATCATACCAAAAGACTCAACCCCTCTTATCTTTGATTTTTTTATTTTTATCTCCTCTCCGTTACTGAATGTAAGTTTTGTATTTAATGTTGCCAACAGCACCTTCTCTCCTTTTGCCACATTTGGTGCACCGCAAACAATCTGCAACGGTTCTGCCTCTCCAATGTTCACCTTTGTAACATGCAGGTGATCTGAGTTTGGATGCGGCTCACACTCTATAACTTCGGCTGTTACTACACCTTCCAAGCCTCCTGGAATCTCCTCTATTATCTGTGAGTGCTCCACTTCAAGACCAACGGAGTTTAAAATTTTCTCAACTTCTTCTGCTCCAAGATTTAAATCTAAATAATCTTTAAGCCAATTATAGGAAACGTTCATATTTATGTAATATTATCTCTTTTTAAATAGTGTGTCAACAAATTCTCTCTTGTCAAAAATCTGCAAATCCTCTATCTTCTCCCCTACGCCAATGAATTTTACCGGAATCCTGAACTGATCTGATATTCCAATAACTACCCCGCCTTTTGCTGTTCCGTCTAACTTGGTTACAGCCAGTGCTGTTACATCCGTAGCCTTGGTAAACTCTTTTGCCTGCTGATATGCATTCTGGCCTGTTGATCCGTCCAATACGAGAAGAACCTCGTGAGGAGCATCGGGAATAACCTTACGCATCACATTCCTTATCTTGGTAAGTTCATTCATGAGATTAATCTTGTTGTGGAGCCTGCCTGCCGTATCTATCAACACAACATCTGCATCCTGCGCTACAGCGCTTTTTAGGGTATCAAATGCTACAGAGGCCGGATCTGCCCCCATCTCCTGCTTGACAATGGAAACCCCTGCCCTATCGCTCCATATTACCAATTGGTCTACAGCCGCCGCGCGGAATGTGTCTGCCGCTCCGAGCACTACCTTTTTACCGCTCTCTTTAAGCCTTGCTGCAAGTTTGCCTATTGTTGTCGTCTTGCCTACACCGTTTACACCAACAACCATTATGACGTATGGCTTTTTGGAAAAATCAAATGGTTCCTGTTGCGGCCGGCTGTTGTCCTCCAATAGTTTGCATATCTCATCCTTTAAGATTGAATACAGCTCTGCTGTATCTATGTACTTGTCTTTGGCAACACGCTCTTCAAGATTGTCTATAATCTTTAAGGTGGTATCAACTCCAATGTCAGATGCTATCAAAGCCTCCTCTATTCCATCCAAGACCTGCTCATCAACCCTGGATTTCCCTGCAATAGCTCTCTGTATCTTATCAAAAATACCTGTCTTTGTCTTTTGAAGACCGCTGTCTAAAGATTCCTTTTCCTCTTTGCTTTTCTTCCCGAATAATCCTAAAAACGCCATACTTCCTATTATTTGTATTAATTTGCAAATATAGTCAAATCCACATTTATATAATCCTTTTAGGCTGGAATATCATAAACAAAAAGAAGTTGTCTAACAAGGTAATTTCTGCATTACGCTTGCTTTACAAGCCTTGAAATTCCACTTTCTATACAACTTCTCATAAGGGGGGGGTATTTAATTGAAGAGGGGATGACCCTTTTTAGTCATCCCCTCTTTTTATATGATATACAAAGCGACCTTTTTCCGTACGCCGGATGGGCAGAGCCAAACTTGTGTGAGCTATGCCATGGCGAGAAAAAGCTGCGCGCGGGTAATCTATTTCTTGTTAAAGAAATCTTTAACTTCTGCTACGTTAACCATATTCTCTTGAAATACATACGCACCGGTTCTCTCTGATTTAACCATGCGGATGCATTTTACTCTGTTTCTGAGCTGTGACTTGTCGCCACTGAAGGTTGCAACTGCTTTCTTTGCCATTGTTCGTAAGTTTTAATGTTATTTAATCTCTCTGTGCAAAGTTACCTTCTTTAGGAAGGGGTTATAT
>CAVHKR010000142.1:0-4066 GCA_963636615.1 Acutalibacteraceae bacterium
ACAGGTTATTCAGGCCATACCGCAGGATCAGACAGGAGGGTTGAGAAGATACTGGAACTATGTAGAGGATCAGGCTAAGGCAGAGAGATTTTTTACAAAGTATGCCTCTTTGCTCGAAAAGAGCAGTGTGGTAAATACCCTGGATGTAAAGAGAGCGTTGGCAGATAACAATACCACCTTTAATGTTGATTTTGTTGTAAAACCTTTTGGCTTTCAGCAGGATTCTACAATTAAGGTATCTAATGCAGAGATAAGCGCTTACTACAACAAGTATAAGGAGACCTTTAAGAATGCAAATAATAGCAGTGATGTTGAATATGTTCAGTTTGAGGTGGTCCCATCGGGAGAGGATATAGATAAAACCGAACATGAGATAGAGGCTCTTGAGGAGGAGTTTGAGACAACAGCAAACATCAAAGCCTTTATAACCAGAAATTCAGATCAGCCGTATAGTGAGATGTATTATACAGCAAAGGAGTTGGCAGCTGTAAGCGATGAGCTGGGAGAATTGGCAAAGAGTGCGGCGAAAGGTTCATTCCTGCCTCATTTCAGAAAAGACAACTCTTTTATAGCAGCAAGAGTGGCGGATATAAGGGAGATGCCAGATTCTGTATTTGTTCAGCATATCCTGCTTCAGGGAGATAACGCAGCAAAGGCAGACAGTCTTATAAGTGAGATTAACAAGGGTAAGTCTGTAGCCGAACTTGCAACTGAGTTTTCTGCAGACAAAAACTCTAATGTAGATGAGCAGGGAGATCTTGGCTGGATGACACAGAGGTATCTTATACCAGGTTTTGAGAGTATATTCAAAGCTAAAAAGGGGGAGATACTTAAACTGAACAGCTCATACGGTTTGCATATAGTTAAGGTTAAAGATGCCAAGAATTTTGCCAAGAGATATAATGTTGCCATGTTGGTTAAGGAGGCTGTTCCGAGTGATGATACACGTAGCGAGTATCGTCAGCAAGCAATGGATCTTGCCTCTGCAAGTGCAGGGTCAATAGAGAAACTAAGACAGGTTGCAAATGAGAAGGGTTATGCTGTGATACCTGCAAAAGGGATTAACCCTATGGCAAAGCAGATAAACAATCTTACAGATGCAAGAGAGGTAGTACGTTGGATAAATGAGCATAAACCGGGAGTTGTAAATACAGAGGAGTTTGATATTGGCAACGGAAGCTATTTCTTGGTTTTGGGCGTAACTGCCAAACATGAACAGGGCTTTGCTTCAGAGAGAGAGCTTGCTCCACAGATAAGACAGATTTTAACTTTGGAGAAGCAGGGAGAGAAGATTGCGGAGGATGCTAAGAAGACAATAGAGGGCGCAAGTTCACTTGAGCAGGTTGCAGAGAAATTGGGTGTAACCGTTTCAAATAGAAGCGGAATATCATTTGCTTCCATTTCGCAGCAGTTAGATCCTAAATTTGTTGGAGCAATTGCAGCCGCAAAAGAGAATACATTAGTAGGTCCGGTTGTGGGCAACTTTGGAGTGTACTACTTTGTAATAAAGGATAAAGAGGTTGGAGAGTTCTATACAGAGGCAGATGCCAAACAGAGAAAATCGCAGGAATTTGCCTATATATCAAGGGTTATTCCTAATGTAATGGCAAGTAAGGTGGAGATTAAGGATAATAGAAGCAGATTCTTCTAATACATAAAAGGAGTAAGAAGAGGCCGGCTAAAAATCATCTTTTAGCCGGCCTCTTTATGTTTGGTCACATTCGTGCAGCTTTTACTCGCCATGGCGCATAGCTCAAACAAGTTTAGCTCTGCTCATTTGGCTTACGGGAAAGGTTGTTTATTCTTAAACGTTAAATAAAAAGTGCATTATATCACCATCTTGCACCACATAGTCTTTTCCCTCAACACCAAGCTTGCCGGCAGCACGACACGCAGCCTCTGAGCCGTAATGCACAAAATCATCATATTTGATAACCTCTGCCCTAATGAATCCCTTTTCAAAATCGGAGTGTATCACACCGGCCGTTTTTGGCGCTTTATCCCCTTTGTTGTAAGTCCATGCCTTAACCTCCATTGGGCCTACGGTAAAGAATGTTTCAAGGTTCAGAAGAGAGTAGGCACTCCTTATAAGACGCTCAACTCCGGATTTCTCCAATCCAATCTCATCGAGGAACATCTTGCGCTCATCAAAACTCTCCAATTCTGCAATCTCCGATTCTATTTTTGCCGCAATGACCAATATCTCTGCATTTTCATCTTTTACAGCCTCTCTAACACGTTCAACATACTCGTTACCCTCTTTGGCACTGCCTTCATCTACATTACACACATACATTACAGGCTTGCTTGTAAGAAGCATAAGCTCTTTGGCCAACTTTTGGTCTTCCGGGTTATCAAAAGTAACAGTTCGTGCAGATTTTCCCTGATCCAATGCCGCCTTGTATTTTATCAAGACCTCATACATCTTTTTAGCAACCTTATCTCCACCCGTCTGAGCCTGTTTTGCAACCTTGTTAATCCTGTTCTCAACGGTCTCCAAATCTTTAAGCTGCAATTCTGTATCAATAACCTCCTTATCCCTCACAGGATCTACACTGCCGTCTACATGAACAATATTAGGATCGTCAAAACATCTCAATACATGAAGTATTGCATCTGTCTCCCTTATATTTGCCAAAAACTGGTTGCCAAGTCCTTCCCCTTTGCTGGCTCCCTTTACAAGCCCCGCAATATCAACAATCTCCACAGTAGCAGGAACCACTCTCCCTGGATTTACTAATTTTTCAAGAACGGCAAGTCTGTCATCCGGTACTATTGTAGAGCCTATATTAGGTTCTATTGTACAGAACGGAAAATTTGCAGATTGTGCCTTACCCGAACTTATACAGTTAAAAAGTGTTGATTTTCCTACATTTGGAAGCCCTACAATTCCACATTTTAATGCCATCTCTATATAATTTAATTTAAAAATTCATATCATTATCCATGCCTTAACCAAGGGCTCTGGCATAGGAGCGCAAAATTAATAAAACTTTTACGTAAACAACTACATTTTACCTCTTTATACATAGTTTAAACTTCTATCTTGCCCATTACCGAATACAACATAGTTCACATTCGCACAGCTTTCCTTACCATAGCAAAGCTCAAACAGGTTTGGCTCTGCTCATCTGGCTTGCTGGGAATGGTGATATTAACTCTTGCTAAATTATGGATAAAGTGCTGTTATTATTTCTTTTGTTCTGGAACGTAGAGAATTTCTATGACCCGTATCCGTCTATGCAATATAATGATACCGAATATACTGCAAAAGGGGATAAGCACTGGTCTTACGGCAGGTTTGCAAAAAAAGCAGATGATATAGCCAAGACAATTGCTGCTACTGCAGAGGATGGCTCTCTTCCTCATATTATGACTTTTGCAGAGGTTGAGAACAGAGCCGTGTTGGAGCATCTTTTGAATAAGACAATACTAAAACAGTATCAGAACCAGTACAGGATAGTTCATAGGGATTCTCCAGATCTGCGAGGGTCAGATGTAGCATTACTCTACAATATAAATAACTATAAACTACTTAATACTCAATACTATAAGATTATATCTCCACACAACGATACTTTGGCAACAAGGGAGATTCTTTATGCCAGGTTTACAGGTGTGCAGAATAAAGAGGATACATTACACCTTTTTGTAAACCATTGGCCCTCAAAGCGGGGCGGCGGAAAGCGGTCGCAGGGAAGGAGAGAAGCGGCATCAGCCATACTTAACAGACTTGCCGATTCTGTTATTTTACGGCATCCGGAGCATATTGTAATTGCCTGTGGAGATTTTAACACATCGCAACCGAATGTGAATTTTGGGAATGTGGACGCTAAACCGGTTGGCACGTTTGAAGATTTGAAAGTTGGGGGCAGTTATAAATATAAGGGGAGGTGGGAGATGATAGACAACTGCTTTATTTATAGCCCTTACAACTCACAAAAGTATAGCTTTGCAGATTCGGGAGGGAGGAGAGATTACAGCTACGAACTATTGCTGTTCAATCATCCCTATCTTCTGCTTCCCGACAAAAAATATCTTGGCCTCAAACCGCGCAGAACCTACA
>CAVHKR010000143.1:0-4065 GCA_963636615.1 Acutalibacteraceae bacterium
GGGGTAATCATAGCTGTAATTTACGATTTTGATTCCTCCTTTTCACCCTTGTTGCTCAGTTGTGTCATAACTGCTACCGTAGGCTTCTTTCCGCTTATCTTTGTAAATAACAAACAGGATATCAACCTTAAAGAGGGGTTTACCATAGTTGTGTTGGCATGGGTACTCTCTTGTCTGTTTGGTATGTTGCCGTATGTGCTGTGGGGCGGAGAGTTTTCCCTTATAAACGCATGGTTTGAGAGTGTGTCGGGTTTTACCACTACAGGTTCCACAATTCTTAACGATATTGAGGTTCTGCCTCATGGGTTGCTCTTCTGGCGATCATCTACTCATTTTATTGGAGGTTTGGGGGTTGTAGTCTTTATGTTGTTGATTCTGCCAAGTGCAAGCACCTTTAGAATGCGTCTTAGCAAGATGGAGATTTCTGCTCTTTCAAAGGAGAACTACCAGTTTAAAACCAAGCAGACGGTAAAGATTATAGGCCTTGTTTATATTGGGATGTGTGTATTGGAGACCGTATGCCTGATGGTTGCCGGGATGGATCTCTTTGATGCCATAAATCATTCATTCTCTACCGTTGCAACAGGAGGATTCAGTACAAAAAACAGTTCTATTGCTGCATTTGATTCGGTTTATATAGAGGGGGTAATTACATTTTTCATGCTGCTTGGAGGGTTACATTTTGGGCTGCTCTATTCCAGCGTTGCAACCTGCTCCTTTAAGATATTCAAATCTCCTATAATAAGATATTACCTTACAACCGTATTTGTTTGTATTGTATTCATCTGTATAAATATTAAGAGCAACGGACAGGCAAACAACTGGATAGATGCAATACGGCTAAGCGCATTCCAGGTTATTTCTATTGCATCTACAACCGGTTTTGCCACCTCTGATACAACTGTATGGCCGCATCTCTCCATGCTCTTTTTGATTTTCCTCTCATTGCAGTGCGCCTGTTCCGGCTCTACAACCGGAGGTATAAAGGCAGACAGAATCTATATTTGGTGGATGTCTTTAAAAAGGGAGATTCAGCGTAAGCTGCATCCTCAGGCTGTTCTGCCGGTAAAGGTTGGTTCTACCATTGTAGAACCGTATATGGTGGCGGAGGTAAATCTGTATATTGTACTCTATCTGTTTATTGTATTTGTTGTGAGTCTGCTGCTCTCAATGATGGGTGTTGGCCTTGTTGATGCATTTACCGGTTCTATTGCAAGTATGGGTAATGTAGGTCCGGGTTTTGGCACAATAGGGTCATTGGGTAATTTCTCCGAGATACCTGTGATGGGCAGGCTGCTCTTTACGTTTGAAATGCTGCTTGGCCGTCTCGAAATCTATTCTCTGATTATTATATTCATGATAGCAAAATGGCGCTAAGCGAGTTCTATAACAGAAGGTTGTTGGAGAGATTTAAGTTTGAGCCTACGAACGGGCAGAGAGAGCTGTTTGAGGCTCTTGCTGGTTTTATGGATGATGAAAATATCTCCAAGCTCCTTTTGGTTACCGGTTTTGCCGGAACAGGAAAGACCTCTGCTCTGAATGCCTTTATAAGCCTGCTCAAGCAGTATAGAATGCGTTATCTATTGTTGGCTCCAACAGGAAGGGCTGCAAAAGTTTTGTCTAATTATACAGGAGCGCCTGCGCAGACGATACACAAACTGATCTACCGGCAGAAATCGATAGATGAAGCAGGTGGCAGTTTTTCTCTCGATTACAACAAGTCGATGAATACAGTCTTCATAGTTGATGAAGCCTCTCTAATTACGCCCGGAGATCTTTTGGGCAAATCTATATTTGGCAGTGGCAATCTGTTGGAAGATCTTATAAAGTATATAACCGGCAATGCAGGGAACAGGCTAATACTGCTTGGGGATCCGGCACAGCTTCCTCCTATAGGCTATGACCATTCTCCGGCTTTGGAGGAGTCTTACCTGGCTGCATATATGCCGCTTTATAGGCATGTGCATTTAACAGAGGTGGTAAGGCAGGCAGGGGAGAGCGGAATTCTGTACAATGCAACACTTATAAGGGATCTTATAGAGAGAAATGATACAACCTCAAAATGGCAGTTCAAGACTGAGCAATTTCCCGATATAGAGAGGATTAACGGGGGAGAGCTTATTGAGACGCTATCAGATGCCATAGACAGGTACGGGACAGAGGAGGTTGTGGTGCTGTGCAGGTCTAACAGAAGGGCAAACAGATATAATGCGGGGATACGAGAGCGGATACTCTACAAAGAGGAGACCCTTTGTAGAGATGACAGGCTTATGGTGGTAAAGAACTGCTACAACTTTACAGATGACCTAAAAGGGGAGATAGACTTTATTGCCAACGGAGATGTGGCAATATTACAGCGAGTGTGGGAACATGAGGAGCGTTACGGGTTGCATTTTGCAAATGCCGAACTTGCTTTTCCGGATTATAACAACATTGAGATAAGGTGCAAGATAATATTAGATACCCTCTCATCAGAGGCTCCCTCTTTGGCAAGTGAACAGCAGAAAGCCCTCTTTGCAGGGGTGTATGAGGATTATTCCTCTATACCAACAAAAAAGAAGCGGCTGAAAGCGGTAAGAGAGGACAAGTACTATAATGCCTTGCAGATAAAATATGCAATGGCCATTACCGGGCACAAATCGCAGGGAGGACAGTGGAAATGTGTCTTTGTAGATAACAACCTGTGGTCAGACGAGATAACCTTAGATGATCTTAAATGGCTCTATACAGCTGTAACCAGAGGTATAGAGAGAGTCTATCTTGTAAATTTCAAAGCTGTCTGATACCATTAAATGTTAACTTTGCAGTAGAATATTCACGAAATTAAATAAAGAACAATGAAATATACTAAATCTATTTTACTCTCATCGTTTATTGTATTGATCGGAGCTTATACCGCAACAGCGCATAACGACTCCAATAAGAAAAATCTTACGCAGGAGCAGTTGGTTTACGGTATTCCAACAGATATTGTAAAGCCCATGCCAACCGTTATAAGATGGGCAGACAATGATAATTACATAATTATGCTCCCCAATAGAAAATCTTTTGAAAAGGTTGATATAAAGACAGGAAAACGTGTTGCAGTTTCGGCAGATGAGGCGATACCGCAAAGATTTGAGAATGAAACCAACCCTTTAATGGAGAACAGAGAGCTTATAAATGTAACACTCTCTCCGGATGGAACCAAAGCTGCATATACAAAGGCAGACAATAACCTCTATAGTTATGACTTTGCAACATCAAAGGAGACACAGCTTACTTCAGACGGTACAACGGTGCTGATGAACGGTTATGCCTCATGGGTCTATTTTGAAGAGATTTTAGGACGTCCGTCAAAGTATAAAGCATTCTGGTGGTCTCCGGACAGCAGACTTATTGCATACTATAAATTTGATGACAGCAATGTACCTATGTTCCCAATCTATAACTCAAAGGGCAAACATGGCACACTGACGGAGACACGCTACCCAAAGGCAGGAGATCCTAACCCAGAGGTTAAGATAGGCTTTGTTGGGGCAGAGGGGGGAGAGACTGTATGGGCAGATTTCAACGACAAGGATGACCAGTATTTTGGTATCCCTTTCTGGAATGCAGAGGGTAACAGATTTATAGTTCCATGGATGCCACGAGATCAGAACAACCTTAAACTTTATGCCGTAAACCCTGCAGACGGGAGCAAGTCGTTTATCTACAACGAGGAGCAGAAAACATGGATAGACTGGCCAGAGGATATGCAGTTTACCACTGATGGCTTCTTTATGATAAGAGATTTTGATCTTTGGGAGCAGATCTATTTCCAGTCATTCAACGGTAAAAAGTTGGAGAAGATTACAGAGGGTAACAACTGGGGGATAAACTTCATTAAAGTAGACCAAAAGGAGGGGGCAATCTATTTTACTGCAAGGAGAGAGGCATCTGACAGGATTGATTTTTACAGGGTAAATCTAAAGACAAAGCAGATTCGGAGGCTTACAACAGGTAAGTACAATTATCAGGCTGTGAATTTATCTCCCGATAACAAACATTTTACAGCCATAAGGTCTAACTCCCATACCCCTAACC
>CAVHKR010000144.1:0-3935 GCA_963636615.1 Acutalibacteraceae bacterium
TGACAAGAGAGAGACTATTGGCTTGGATTCTATTCAGATGAGACTCGTAGAGGAGACATATGAAGGTTTTGAGAGAAGCGGTGCAAACCTGCCGGCAGACAAAAAAGAGGAGCTGAAGAAACTGAATGCAGAAATATCTGCTCTTCAGCTTAAATTTGGGCAGAACCTGCTAAAGGAGACAGCAGCTTTTAAACTGGTTATAGAGAATAAAGATGATTTGGAAGGATTAACAGAGGATCAGATAGCTGAAGCTGCGTCAAGAGCCGAGAAAGCAGGGATGGCAGGCAAATGGATTTTTGGTTTGGATAATCCCAGCATAATGCCTTTTCTTGCGAATTCTGCAAAACCGGAGTTAAGAGAGAAGATGCTTAATGCCTACCTAAACAGGTGCAATAATGATAATGAACAGGATAACAAACAGGTTATCAAAGATTTAATCTTTTTAAGACTTAAAAAAGCCCAACTGATGGGTTATGATGATGCCGCTGCCTTTATCCTTGTAAAAAGAATGGCCAAGAACTCAGATGCAGTATACGCTCTACTGGATCAAATATGGAAACCGGCTATTGCTACAGCAAAGAAGGAGAGAGAGGAGATGATAAAGATAATGAGGGGCGAGGGCAACAATGGAGAGTTCAGGGCATCTGACTGGAGATATTATGAGCAGAAAGTTAAAAAGGCAAAATATGATATTTCGGAGGAGCAGCTTGCCCCTTATTTTGAGGTAAATAATGTAAGAGAAGGTGTTTTTTATGTTGCCAACAGATTGTACGGAATGTCTTTTAGAAAATTGGAGAATGTACCTCTTCCAAGTAACGAGGCTGTAGCTTTTGAGGTTTTGGACTCAGATAGCTCACATCTTGGAGTTGTTTTCTTTGATATGTTTGCAAGACCGGGTCAGAAGAGGGGCGGTGCATGGTGCGGCGGCTTTAGGAGCCAGAGCTATAAAGATGGAGAGCGTGTTGCTCCGCTTGTAACAATAGTGGGCAACTTTACCAGACCTGTTGGAGATAAACCTGCTCTTCTTACAACAGATGAGGTTGAGACATATTTCCATGAGTTTGGACATGGAATAGCATCTCTGCTCAGTGATGTAAAATACAAGGGATTAGGTGGCTATCCAAGAGACTTTGTAGAGCTTCCTTCTCAGATAAACGAGCACTGGGCTTTTGAGCCGGAGGTGCTTAAAGTCTATGCAAAACATTACAAGACAGGAGAGGTGATTCCGCAGGAGTTGGTAGACAAGGTTATAGCATCGGGAAAATATGGACAGGGATTTGCAACTGTAGAGTATCTTGCTGCATCATATCTGGATATGGATTTCCATACCTTAAAGGAGATTCCTGCAGATATCGATGTTATGAAGTTCGAAGCTAAGGTTCTTGGCGATAGAGGAATTTTGGAGCAGATTCCGTCTAGATACAGATGCCCATATTTTAATCATACGTTTGGCGGAGGCTATACAGCCGGCTATTATAGTTATATTTGGGCAGAGGTGTTAGACGCAGATGCATATCAGGCATTTGTAGAGACAGGTGATATATTTAACAGTGAAGTGGCCAAGAAATTCCGTTGCGAAGTGCTTTCAAGAGGCAATGAGGCGGATGCTATGCAGCTGTATATTAACTTCAGAGGCAAAAAGCCGGGAATTGAGCCGTTGCTGAAAAACAGAGGACTTAAATAAGAGAGTTGCCATTGCGCAGTTTTTCTTATCATAGCACATTACGGTGGAGACCAAAATAATCAGTCTCCACCGTTTTTTGTGTTGCTTTTATTAGTACCTTTGGAAATTCTTAACTTTAAATTCTGATGACTGACTTTTGGAGTTCTATTGAGCATTTCATTACAGTTGTAAGTGATGCTGTGTGCGGCTATCCGCTTTTTTTGACACTTATTGGCGGAGGATTGTTCTTTCTTATCTATTCCGGTTTTGTTCCATTCAGGTATTTGGGGCGTTCTATTAAATCATTGAGAAAAAAAGACGATTCGCAACCGGGGCAGATATCATCTTTTGAGGCGCTTATGTCTGCAATAGCTGCAACTGTAGGGATGGGTAATATTGCCGGTGTAGCAATAGCACTCACAATGGGTGGACCGGGAGCTATTTTCTGGATGTGGGTAAGTGCATGTGTTGGTATGGCAACCAAATTTTTTGAAGGTACACTATCTATCATGTATAGAGGAAAGGATACAAACGGAGAGATTCAGGGAGGCCCTATGTATATGATAACGTCTGCTTTTGGTCCCAAATGGAAGCCGGCAGCTCTCTTTTTCTCAATCTCAGCCTTGGTAGGTACGCTCTGCGTAATGCAGGCAAATCAGCTTACAGAGGCAATAACCACTGTATTTACCACTCCGGCCGGAATTGAGAACACAGTTGGCCTAAGAGCGTTGATTGGTATGGGAATCTGTATAATTGTTGCCTTTGTTGTCCTTGGTGGAATTCAAAGAATAGCCAAACTCTCAACAAAACTGGTTCCTGCTATGGTTATCATGTACTTCCTGCTTGTAGGCTATATAATTATTACAAATATAACAGAGGTTCCAAGGGTATTTGCTGATATTTTTGAGGGAGCCTTTAATTTTAAGGCAGGGCTTGGAGGCTTTATAGGGGTGGCAATAATAGGAGCAAGGCGTGCCGCACTCGTAAATGAGGCCGGAGTTGGAACAGCATCAATGATGCACGGTGCTTCAAAGAATAACGAGCCTGCCAGAGAGGGACTTATAGCCATGATTGGCCCGGCAATAGATAGTGGCCTTGTATGTACACTAACAGCACTTGCAATTTTGCTCAAAGGGGATTATCATGTAGAGGATATAAAAGGACTTGAGATTGCAATCAATTCCTTTGAGGCGGCCATTCCCGGTTACGGAGGGCTGCTGCTAATGTTAATGGCAATTATTTTTGCCTTTTCTACAATGTTCTCCTATTCATACTATGGAACAAAATGTACAGGTTATCTGTTTGGAGCAAAAAATGCAAAATACTATAACTATTTTTACCTGGTAATGTTGGTGGTGGCAGCTGTCATACCATTAAAGGCTGCGGTTGGAATAATAGATTTGGCTTACGCTTTAATGGCATTCCCAACCATAATAACACTGCTGATACTTGCACCAAAAGCAAAGGCTGCACTCAAAAGCTACATAGCTAAAGAGGATGCCGAAAGAAAGAGATGAGTAGAACCTTTTCCGTAAGCCGGATGGGCAGAGCCAAACTTGTTTGAGCTATGCCATGGCGAGGAAAAGCTGCACGAATGTGAACATTAAATATAAAGAGATGAATCCAGAGAGTTTTATTTTTGAGAAAGCCAAGGAGGCAATAAAGAAGATTTATAATGTTTCGGTTCCCGATAATTTAGTTCAGACTCAGGCTACCAGAAAGGAGTTTGAAGGAGATATAACATTGGTCACCTTTCCGCTGTTAAAGACAAGCCATAAGGCTCCCGATGTTACCGCAAATGAGATAGGGGAATATCTTAAGAAGAATAATGAGGAGATAGAGGATTTTAATGTTGTAAAGGGTTTTCTCAACATAAAATTTTCGCAGAAATTCTGGAAAGAGATACTTGAAGAGATAAATGCAGCCAAGGATTTTGGGCAGTGGGAGCCAAGCGGCAAGACAATAATGATAGAATTCTCCTCTCCAAATACAAATAAGCCGCTTCATCTTGGACATATAAGAAATAACCTCTTGGGATGGTCTGTTTCTCGCCTTCTTGAGGCAAACGGGCACAATGTTATAAGGGTTAATCTTGTAAACGACAGAGGAATACATATATGCAAATCTATGCTTGCATGGCAAATGTTTGGGAATGGGGAGACACCCCAAAGTTCAGGAATGAAGGGGGATCATCTTGTTGGAAAATATTATGTTCTGTTCAGCAACGAAATTAAAAAGGAGACAAAGTCCATTGCCACCCAGAGGAATATAC